>JAUYEB010000244.1 GCA_030691555.1 Candidatus Bathyarchaeota archaeon | reverse complement strand
GGATTAGGCTTTCAGTGATCAGGGTCTGCCGCCGAGGTACTCGAACCAGGCCAACCTAGCGGCGACGGACCGCCAGGGGCGCCACGCCTCGCCGATGGCGTCCCACTCCTCGGGGGAGGGCGGCGCCGCGAGACCCTTGATGCGGGTCACCGCGCTCACGAGGGCGAGGTCGTTCCGCGGCCAGACGTCGGGGCGCCGCAGGGCCATGAGCAGGTAGATGTCGGCGCTCCAGCGCCCTATCCCCTTGAGGGACATGAGCCGCTCCCTCGCCTCGTCGTCCTCTAGGCCCCCAAGCGAGTCTAGGTCCAGCGAGCCGTCGAGCAGGCTCTCGGCGAGGATTCGCCCGTAGCGCGTCTTCTGGCGGCTGAACCCCACGGCCTTCAGCTCTGCGTCGCCCAGCTTCAGAAAGCTCTCGGGGGTGATGCCTCCCGTCGCAGCATCGAGGCGGTTGTAGGCCGCACGCGCGGAGGAGAGGGAGACCTGCTGCTCCAGGATTATCCGGATGAGCGTGGGGAACCCGGGGGGCCTCGACCACATGGGTGGCGCCCCGTGGCGCTCGACGACGGCTGCGAGATCCGGGTCGCGGCGGATAAGCACCCCGACGGCATCGAGTAGCTTCCGGTCATCGAGCAGATCGCTGGGCAAACCGACTGAACCCCGTGTGGCAAACGATCCCCCCGCCGGGATATTAGTGCTTCACCGAGTACCCGTCGAGCTCCCCGTGCCACTCGACGGTGTCCGTTGTCCCGGGCACGGTCTCCTCCCCGAAGAGGAGGTCGACGATGTACCTCGGCCTCTTACCGCCTATGAACATCGACTTGATGCAGGAGACGCAGTAGACGACCACCTCCTCCACGGGCATCTCGGAGGCCCTCGTCCTCATCTGCTCGTTGACCATCTCGACTGGAAGACTCGGGTATAGGCTGTCCCCGCAGCACGTGGCGGTCATCCCCGTGTTTTTCGGCTCAACAACCTCGATGTTCATCCTCTCAAGCAGGGTCCTGATCGCCGCGTGTACCCTGACCTGATCTCGGGTCGGGCACGCGTCGTGTATGGACATCCTGACGCCGCCGTGGTCGGGAAACGGGAACCAGTCGCCCTCGGCGAGGTGCTCCCAGACCGACCTCGTCGTCGAGTCGGTGTAGTTGTTCCTGTATCGCCGGTCGCAGCCGGGGCAGGTGTTCACGACCTCAACCCCCTCCCCCAGCTCTGGGTGGTTCCTGCAGCAGGTGTCGAGCCTCTCCATCTCTCCGAGGTTCGCCACGAGTGCCTCGTGCATCCTCTCGGCGAGGTGCGGCTTGTAGAGCGTCAGGGCGCATCCGGGCGCGTATATCCTCCTCATCTGGCGTCGATTCGAGGTGCCTGGCGCCGTTTAAATCGGTTTCATCTGATTCCTGCGGTCGAATCCGCCGCGGCTAGGTCTTGTACCCGATCTTGCGGAGGAAGTCCTTCCTCCACCTTATCCCGGCCTCGTCCTCGACGCCCCTAGGCTTGGAGCCGTCGACGACGCCCATGATTCCCCGCCCCAGCTCGGTCTCCGCGACCACGACCTCCAGGGGGTTGGCAGTGGCGGCGTATATGCCGCAGACCTCGGGGACCGCCTTCAGCTGAGTGAGGACGTTGATGGGGTAGGCGCCCTTGAGGAAGACTATGAAGCTGTGGCCGCAGCCGATGGCGAGAGCCGCCTCGGCCGCCTTCTTACGTAGCTCGGGGTCGTTACCGTCGTGGCGCACGAGGCACTCGCCGCTCGACTCGCAGAAGGCGAGGCCGAACCTTATGCCTGCGGCCGACGAGGCGAGGGCCTCGTAGACGTCCTCCACCGTCTTTATGAAGTGGCTCTGCCCGAGGACGAGGTTGCAGCCCTGCGGCGCCTCCACCTTTACTACCTTGAACTCCATGGTTGATCCCCCGTTTTTTAGGCTTAAAGCTTAGCCCCCTCGCAGGGTATATGAGTCCGTTGGGGGTGATTTCACCCATGTCCGGTGACCGTCGCCCCGAGGAGCCCAACAGGAGGGTACCCGACTGGGTGCGGCCAACATTCTGGGGAGACCACCCCGACAGCCTCGCCCCCTACGTCCCCACGCCCCTCAGCGTCGTCAGGGAGATGCTCGCCCTCGCCGGCGCCGGGCCCGGGGACGTCGTCTACGACCTCGGCTGCGGCGACGGGCGCGTCCTCTTCCTCGCCGTCTCGGAGTTCAACGTCTCGAGGGCGGTCGGCTACGACCTCGACGCGGAGATGGTCGAGGCGCTGGAGGGGAGGATAAGGGAGGAGGGGCTCGTGGGGCGCGTCTCCGCTATCCACGCCAACTTCATGGAGGCCGACCTCAGCCCCGCCACCATAGTCACCCTCTACCTGACCACCAGCGGGAACGCGAAGCTACGCCCCAAGCTGGAGGCGGAGCTGAGGCCGGGCGCTCGGGTGGTGAGCCACGACTTCCCCGTCCACGGCTGGGTCACGGACCAGCCCGACGGCACCCCCCACGCCATGGGGAGCCACAAGATGTTCCTCTACCGCATCCCCGAAGCCTACACGAGGGAGGTAAGGGTGCAGCGCACAGACGAGGAGGAGGACAGGTGGAGGCGGGTCCGCGACATGTTCACGCGCGCCGAGAAGGGCTGAGCCCATTCAAGGTTTAAAAACTAATTTTCCTAATCACTCCTTGACATGAACAAGATAGAGGGCATGGGCGAGGACTTCAAGAACGCGAAGGTGGTCTACGTCACAACCGTCGGTGAGCGCGGCAAGCTGTTCCACAGGCCGATGACGAACTACAACGAGGACCCGTACGGCAACATGTGGTTCGCCTCCTTCAGGCAGACTAACAAGGTAGAGCAGGTGATGAAGAACCCCAGGGTGAAGATCACCTTCCCGAGCAGCAGGGAGGGGGAGATGTACGAGATAACCGGCTCCGCCTCCATAGGCACCGACGCGGAGGTGCGCGAGAAGTGGAGGTGGTGGATGTTCTTCTGGCACCCTGAGTACAGGAAGTACACGTGGTTCACCGAGGGGAGCCACCTGCACGAGAGGGTCATCATAAACGTCTGCCCGGCCGAGGCGAGGGTGGTGAAGGGCAAGAAGTTCGACTTCATGGTCACCCCCTAGCCAGCAGAACATCTGTGAGCAAGCAGACTAGAAAGAGAATCGAAGAAAGTTGGTTACTTTACGGCGCCGAGGGCCAGCGCTATGAGCGCCATCCTCACGTAGACGCCGTGCTTGACCTGCCTGAAGTACCACGCGTTCGGCATCGAGTCCACATCCGTCGTGATCTCGTTCACGCGTGGCAGCGGGTGCATGAGGACGAGGTCCTTCTTGCCCCTCCTCACCATCGCTGGGTCGATGACGTAGGCGTTCTTCAGCTCATCGTACTTCGCCGGGTCCGTGAACCTCTCCTTCTGGATGCGGGTGTCGTAGAGGACGTCGAGCTTGGGGATGACCTTGGCGAGGTCGGTGTCCTCGTTGACCTTCATCTTGAGGTCCTTCCTTATGTCCTCCTTCATCGCCAGCTCCTTGGGGCTTATGAGGTAGAGCTCCACGTCGAAGTGGTTCAGGGCGAGGGCCAGGCTGTGGGTGGTGCGCCCGTAGAGGAGGTCGCCGCAGAGCCCGACCTTGAGCCCGTCGATCTTCCCCTTGGCGTACTTCATCGTGTGGAGGTCGAGGAGGGCCTGCGTCGGGTGCTCGCCGGAGCCCGCGCCGCCGTTGAGGATGGGGACGCTGGCAGCCGCCGCCGCCCTAGCGGCGGAGTCGATCTCCGGGTGGCGCATCGCTATGATGTCCGCGTAGCACTCGACAGTCTTTATCGTGTCCTCCAGGGTCTCGCCCTTCTTCACGGAGCTGGCGCTCGGGTCGCTGAATCCCGTGACGCCCCCGCCGAGGCGGAGCATCGCGGTCTCGAAGCTGAGGCGGGTGCGTGTGCTGGGTTCGAAGAAGAGGGCGGCGAGGATCTTCCCCGCGCAGAGGGCGCTGGGCTTCTCCGCCACCTTGACCATCTTCGTGGCCTCTTCGAGGATGAAGTCTATCTCCTCGCGGCCGTAGTCCCGCATGGACAGGACGTCCTTCCCCTTGAAGTCGGATGCCTTCACCAAAGCCATCACTACGGCTTCTCAGGTGGGTTTCTCGCCTTAAAAGCGTGAGGGGGCTCAGAACTCGGGGTAGAGGTCGATCCTCCGTAGGAGGTCGACGAGGGTCGGGGACAGCTCGTACTTCCTGAAGTCTCGGGGGTGGACCCAGCGGGCGTCGAGGGCGTCGTCGTGGTGGTGCATCTCCCCCGCCACGGGCTCCGCGAGGTAGTCGATTATGACGAAGTGGTACTTGACCCTCCCCGCCTCGTCCCTCACTATCTTGTCGACGACGCCTAGGTCCTCAAGTATCTCGACCTCGAGCCCCGTCTCCTCCTCAGCCTCCCTAACCGCGGCTTCCTTGGTCTCCTCACCGATCTCGACCATGCCCCCGGGGACGGACCAGAACCCCCTGTCGGGCTCGGAGGCGCGTTTGATGAGCAGGTAGTCCTCGCCCTTCCTGATCAGGATGCCTACGCCCACCATGGGGCGCTCGGGGTAGAGGCGGCCGGGGCTCAACTCTCACACACTGAGTGAGGCGTCGACGCCGATGTTTAAGGCTTCACGGTGGCGCTACTTGATCTCTATCGTGGACTGCTTCGTGCTGCTCGCCCTGTGATCCTCGTCGCCCTCGAACTTTACGTAGACCTCGGCGGCGTCGTCGAAGAAGTCCACCTTCTTGGCGGCCCACTCTATGGAGTAGTTGCCCTCGGCGTCCGCGACGCCCTCGACGAGCAGGTCGTCCTTACGATGTCCCTCTCGTAGAGCCTCACCACGGCGCCGGCGAGGGGCCTCCCCGACTCGGACTCGGCGAGCCGCCCCGTGAACACTATCCTGTCCCCGGCCTTGACCTTCGTAGGGGGCTGTTCGAGTGTGATCGTCGTCGGGGTCGGGCCCATCCGGACCCCGGGCCTATCCTTCAGGATCACCTGGCTCAACACGAGGCTGTTCGGTATCAAGATGTCCTTCGAACCATCGGTGGACTCTAGGACTAGGTGCATCACCCGGATCTCCTTGACGACTCCCGTGTTCCCACCCAGGGTCACGACGTCACCAAACGTGAATGGGCGTGTGACGAGGACGAATATCCCCGCGATGGTGTTCGAGAGGAAGGTCTGAGTCGCGAAGCCCACGACAAGCCCCCCGAATCCGCCGAGTGTGAGCGCCGCGGCGGGGTCGACGCTAAACGCCGATGCCAGCGCGGCGAAGAGGGCGCCGAAGCCCACGATCCTGGCGATGTTCTGTATCGTCGCGGCGGAGGAGTGGTCCGCGAAGCCACGCATGTATGCGTAGACGATGCGCCCCACCTCGCCCACTATGAAGTAGCCGAGGACGAGGATGATCGCCGCGTTGATGTAGCGGAGGTATGGGCTCACGACGAGCAGAATCGGGGCATACGGCCTGAGGTAAGCCGGCAGCTGCTGCACGTCCTTCCACTCGAAGAGCACCATGACGATGGTGAGGCACGCGCTGAGTAGGACCAGCAGTACGATGATCTTGAGGAGGCTCCGACCGTAGTCGATGCGCCTACGCTTCTTGGCCTGCGCCGCTCCCATGTATCCCCAGAAGGGCGTGTTTTATTAAAATCATTGGGCAGTAGCGGCCACCCCGGCCTCGGTGAGTGCCATGTGGACGAATCTGCTCATCGGCGAGCTGAGGCTCGACGCCGGGTAGACCTCCGCGAGGACCTTTACCCAGATGGGGAACCTGCACTTGAGGGCCGTTCCCTTGACTATCGCCTCACCGGGGGGGAGGTCGCCTATGAGCTGGGTGAACTCGTTCCCCATTATCTCGGCGAGGCGCTGCTTGTCGAGGTCCTCGAGGCCGTGGCAGATTATGTTGTTGGCGCACTGGGTGACGACGGTCTTCTCCACGGTGGCGAGGCGCTGGGTCACCGCCCAGAGGCCGACGCCGTTCCGCCCCCCGTTGGTGGCGATCTCCTTGATCACGCTGAGCAGCTTGCCCCGGCTCTCCTTCTCGCCTATCTCGAAGACGCCGTGCTGCGGCGCGTAGTACATGGCCTCTTCGAGCAGCACGATGCAGCCGAACTTCCTGTTCTCGAGGGCCTCACCGAAGATTTTCCGGAGGACCTGGGCGACGACGAGGTGCTTCTGCTCCCACGTGTCCTTGCCGTCGCTGAGGTCCATGATGACTATCTTCCTCTCCTTTAGGAGCTGGACGGGGTCGAGGACGGTGGCCTCGCCCTCGGGGATGAGGCGGCTCGTGTTTATCGCGTTCTCCACCTGCGCCCTGTAGAGTTCCCACTCGTCCGCCTTCTTGTTGAAGCCGAGGTTCTCGGGGCTGACTATGGCGACGGCGCGGCGGAGGTTCGCCTTCGTGACCGTGGCGGCCTGGGCGTAGAGTACCTTGAGTGCCTGTGTGAGTATCTTGGCGTTCCACCACGTCTTCTGCCACCCGAACTCGGCGACGTAGTCGTCCCACGGTATGTCCCCGGGCTGGAAGAAGCTACTCCACGGCACCTTGAGGACGGCCCCCGCACCGAGCCGGTCCGTGAGGCTGCTGTACTCCCCGTCCTTGTCGACTATGAAGAAGCGGACGGGCGGGTTCGCGTTGGCTGCTCGGGCCACCATGCTGATGGCGGTCGTCGTCTTCCCAGTCCCGACCGCCCCGCAGATGAGGCAGCTCTGCCTGATCAACGGATAGAGGCCGAGTTCAACATCAAGGTCGGTGGTCGGGTCGGTGCCGAGGAGGAACTTCCACTCCCCGTTGGGCTTTGTGAAGCGTGCGACGAGGTCGCGCTCAGCCGCGAAGACCTGGGTGTTTGGTGAGAGCGGGTAGCGGAGGGGCCTGAGGCTGCCCTCGCCGTCCATCCACCCCCACTGGTACGCCTCCGCGTGGAGGCTGGAGTCCTCGGCGTCATCGATGACGCGCCCCTCGGTGAGGAGGGCCTCCTCGTACTCGCGGACCCGCTTGTGTGGGTAGACCTTGATGACCTGGTAGACGACGGGTGACCCGTTCTTGGGGTGCTTGACGTAGACGAGGTCGCCCTTTGCGAGCTCGCGCCCCCTCATGAGGAGCACGGTGATCTTGTCGATGCCGTACTCGCCGGTCAGGCTGTAGGTGTGTCCTACCTTCAGACCCCCATCCATCTGCCCTCACCCCAGTACGGCGCGAGGCCCCTGACCTCGCCTGTGCGCCTGCTCACCCTGCTTAGTATCTCGCCGTAGACCTCCGCCATGAATCGGCGGGTAATCTTGACCTCCTCGTCCGCCTTCACGATGGGGAGGGGTATCCCGTTGTTGAGCGCCGTGCCGTAGCAGTAGTCGGCGACGTCGTCGAGTGCGCCCAGACTGTGGGCGGGTAGGTCCACCCTTATCGGGGGCAGGCTCCACTCGCGAGTCATGCGCCCATAGAAGCTGTAGATGGGGACGTCGAGGTTGCCCATGAAGACGGCGGCCCTATTCGCCTGTGACAGCGCCGCCTTTGGCGAGAAGATGTCCGTCCTCTCCCCCGGCTTCAACGCGTGGAGGAGAAGGAAGCTGTCGGGCAGCTGCGTCTCGCCCTGAAGACCGAGGTGGTAGAGGAGGTAGCGTGCGCTAGGCCTCTTCACCACGCCGGCTAGTGTGACTCCCGACTCCCTGCTGAGGCGGAGCAGATTGTTGATCGCGTCGAGGAGCCTCTTCTGATCCTTGTGGCAACCCGCCATCCTCCACCAGTCGCTGAAGGCGAGGGGGCCGTCGACGAGCAGCAGCTCCGTCTCCGGGTGGGCGCCGAGGTAGACAGCGGCGGTCTCGTATAGCTTCGCCTCCCTCCTCGCGTTAACCATCCCCTCGAACCTGTTGCCCGCGACGCCGTACGGCATCGACATCGACTCGGGGGGCATCCAGAACTTCGCGCCACCGGGGAGACCGTAGGCGAGCGCGCTCACGACGCCGTACCTCTTCGAGGCGAGCGGCAGTATCTGGCTCCCCGCGTCCACGCCGGCCACCCTCGTGTACGCCTCGTGCTTAGTCATGGGGAAGAGGCTCATCTCCTCCCTGATCCTCGCGGCGAGTGCCGTGACCGCGGGCTGCTCCGTCGCGATGTCGCCCGAAATTTCGCCCAGCAGAAGGTCCCTTATGGAGAGACTCAGGCTCTCACCCGGCCTCCTCACGCCCTCGACGACGCTCCCCCGCTCCTCAAGACTCAGCACTCGAAGCTTGGCCCCCAGAACACTCTCTGCACAACACATTTTTTCCTAGACATATAAAGTGATCGAAGACCATGAGCAACATTTGGCCTAAATGCCATTTTATATATAAAGAAAGAAAGAATAACGCTCGCCACATCCAAATCGCGAGCGATCCGACTTCAGGGGCTCAAAAACAAAGTTAATAAGAGGTTCAGCCCAGTTCTAACCAAATGTCCGAGGAATTGAGCCTAAAGGACAAGGTTTTCCGCAGCTTCCTACAAGACCCGACCCTCGGCCCCGAGCAGATGGCGGCCAAGCTCGACGCGAAATATAACTCAGTCAAGGACGCGTTCGCCAAGCTCGCGAGGGACGGGCTCCTTCAGAGGAGCGGACGCGGAAACTACGAACCCAACTACGCCGGGATCGTGATCCACCTCATGGACAGGATCGAGGCACTGGAGAAGCAGGCGAAGTAGAATGGTTGAACTGATCGAAAAGGCGACGCAGGAGCTCAAGCCAGACACGGCGCAGTTCAAGGTGCTCGCCTTCCTCGCGTTCCGTGGGGCCTGCCTCCCCGGTGCCATCAGCGAGGATACGGGGATCGCGCCGGGCACCGTGCGCCCCGCGCTCCGAAGCCTACTCGACAAGGGCTACGTGAGGCAGCAGGAGGACGGCACCTACAGGAGCGCCATCCCCTTCACCGACTTCGTCTCATACGTCTTCTCGAAGAAGTGACCGGGATGGTTGGCGCCGACGAGCTGGGGAGCCTGAGGCGGGCGGAGAGCCAGCAGCAGGTGCTCCTCTGCCTCGTCGAGAGCGGCGAGGCGATGTCGAGCCAGGAGATCGCCGGGAAGCTCAAGCTCACCGTCAACGCCGTCAATATCGCGCTCTTCAACCTCAAGAACAAGGGGCTCGTCGACCCCGTGAGCAGGGGCGTCTACCGCTACAAGCTCGGCCCCATACTCGTCAACCTCCTGAAGGAGTACTTCGAGAAATGAGCGCCGAGAAGCTCGACCAGATCGAACCCGACACCTCGGCCTACAAGATACTCTGCCACCTCGCCTTCCGGGGCAGCGTCCTCAAGCCGCAGGAGATCGCGGAGGCGCTGAAGGAGAACGGCTCCACGGTCAGGGCGCGCCTCGCGGAGCTGAAGAAGCAGGGGCTCGTCGACGCCCGCCCCGAGGGCTACGTCGCCGTCGTGACGCCCTACGACAT
>JAUYEB010000219.1 GCA_030691555.1 Candidatus Bathyarchaeota archaeon | reverse complement strand
GACCGAACGCGTGTTGGATGTGGCGGAGGGATTCGGCCTCGGCGCGCAGGTCATAGGGCGCTGCGAGAGGGGCGGCGGGAAGAACAGCCTAAGCATAGAGTCGAGGTTCGGCAAGTTCCCCTACGACTAGGCCAGTAGGCCTCGTAGACATCTATAGGCCTCGTGAAGAACGACCTTCTGCCGTATCGTTTCCGTCAACCCAGTCGCCCCAGACTCGTGGAGACGCCTCTCATAAACCCGAGATCGGATCAGGATGGGAGAATGATCTCCGGGCGCAGCATCCTGGCTCGTATCTGCGTGGTGCCGTCGACGCAGGCCAGTCTCCCACCGTGCGCCTTGAGGAGCCTAAAGTACTCCTCCTTCATGGGGTTCGCGCCGAATCCCTCGGTGATGATCAGTGTAACCCCGACCTTCTCCGACCCGGTGACGCCGAAGCCTATCTCGTAGCCTAGGAAGGCAGTGAGGTCCTTCTCGTCCACGCCCCCCACTATGACCGCCGAGACACCGGCGGAGGCGGCCTTCCTGAGTGCCTCAAGCGTCGCCACGGAGCCCCCGACTATCACCTTTCCCGAGTGTTCCTTTGTTATCGTCCCGTTGGTTAGGACCTCATCTGGGCTCTGCGCGACGACCTCGAGGGGCCCGTGTGCCTCGCCGCCGATCCCGAACACCCCGTGCATTAGCGAGGCTCTGCACTCCACAACCGCTCCCTCCAAAGGGATGATCTCGGTAACAATACCCGGCACATGGGCCTTCACCTCGACGGGGAGGGGTGCGCCCCTGATGAGCAGCTTCCCGGACGTCTCCGAGAAGGCCTCGATCGTCCCGTCGACGGGCGACCTGCAGACCTTGGTCGATCTACCAAGAAAGGTCCGCCTGATGGCTATCACCTCGTCCTTCTTCACCTCGTCGCCCTCGCCCTTGAGGAGGTAGACCTTCAGGTTGAAGGGGTCGACCCCGAGTTTCTGATCGACCCTGATCTCGTGCACCTCGGTGTTCCTGACCCTCCCCCTCGCTATCAGGGTGTCCGGTTGGACCCTGTCCCCGATCTTAACTAGGACCTCGCCCGGAGCGGGGAGCCTCCTGATCTTTTTCAGGTCGAAGACACTCTCGACGTTGTTTTTCTCAGGCATGGCGCAGCCCCCTATCCCCTTGCTCCCCCCGCTCGGAGAGCCTCGGACCACTTACGCATGGATTCCCTCTTCTTCTCGAAGGGTCTACCCCGAGCGTCTACTATCAGCCCTAGCTGGCCGCCGATCACCTTCGCCTCGACGGGTTTTCCTTTCCCCCGTCCCAGGTCGAGCCCCCTCCCGGGCGTCGCCTCCACCTTGCATATCTCGCCGTCCAGCAGCTTTATGGTGCGGATATCTCCAAAGCCAACGGAGTCCTCGACTGTTTGCCCGTTCTGCCTCGTCAACTTGATGGCGACGGCCTCATGCCTAGACGTCTTCCCGCTCGGGGCCACGCAGGTGCCTATCCTCTGGAGGACCTCGCCCGAGAAGAGGGTCAACGCCGCCTCGGGGGCGTCTTCGAGGAGCATCCCGGTGTGGGGGGTTAACCCCGTCCTATCGACGTACATCTCGGTGAAGTACGTCGGCTCCAGAGAATCCATCAGGATCAACGCGGCCTCCTCGAGGGTTTCGTTGAAGACTCCGCCCATCCCTATCACCGAGCGGGTGTTCTTCATGTCCAGGTAGGTCGCCTCGAGGCTCTGGGCGAACATGTCGGCTATCGTCCTGGCTGTGGTCACCCCCTTGAGGCGGCTGGCCAGCCTCTTGTGCTCCTCGACGCCGATCCTTATCGCCTCCCGGGCGACGGCACCGCGGATGAGCCGCTCATCGGCGTCGAACCCGTTCCGCTGACGGATCATCAGGTTACCGATTATGTTCCTGATCCGCCTCTCGTCGACCTCACCCGGCATCCAGTCGGCGAGCCCCTCGACGCCCACGGTCTTGAGGACGTTCATGATCCCGTAAGTCAGCCCGACCTCGGCGTTCAGGGACCTGTTGAAGACGCCGTTGTAGACGGAGTAGACGTCGGTGGTCGAGCCCCCGATGTTCACGGCGAGCAGGTTCACGCTGTGCATCTGGGCGTAGGCGTAGAGGATCTTCCCGATCGCCGCCTGGGTGGGGATGATGGGTCTACCGACCCACTTCGCGAGCCTGTCGTACCCGGGTGAGTGCACTATGACGTGCTCCATGTAGGAGTCGTAGATCGCCTCCCTCGCGGGGCCCAGGTTCTCCCTATCGATCACGGGTCGGACGTTGTCCACGGTCCTCGTGGCGTAATTCTTCTCGGTGAGCGTCTCCTCGACCCTCTGGCGGGCGTCGACGTTCCCGGCGTATATCACCGGGAGCCTGTATCCCTCGCCGAAGCGGGGTCTGACGTCCGCCTCCTCGATGGTCTTCGCCATTTCGAGGACCTGACTGAACGCGCCGCCGTCCGTCCCCCCGGCTAGGAGGAACATGTCGGGTCTCGCGCTCCTCATCTCATCCACGACTATGTGCTCCGGCTTGGGGTTGTCCTTGGAGAAGACGCCGATCAGGTGGGCTCCCGCGCCCAGGGCGGCCCGCTGCGCGCTCTCGCCGCTTATCATGCCGATGACGCCCGCGACCATCATGTAGAGCCCGCCACCGTCGCCGCTGGAGCACAGCAACGTTGCGCCGATGGGGCCCTCACTGCCCAGCAGCTTCTCCCCCGTCTTTTTGCCAAGGGCGCTAACGGCCTTCTCTATCCCCGAGGTCACGTCCAGGATCGGGGCGTCGGTCGTGGTCTCGGCCTCGCTGACCCCCTTCAGTCTGAACGCCCCGTTCTCCCTCTTCACCAACGCGGCCTTCGTCGTCGACTCGCCCACGTCCACGATCAGGAAGGCGCTCCTCTCTTTCCCCGCCATCGTTTCTACCCTCAAGCTTCCGTTGTCGCTAAATTTATATATCCATTCCGTTTGAATATTAAAATGAGGTTTTAATAGGTAACCCCCCGGTTTGAGAGGTGCTTGCGTTGAGCAAGGCGAGCGAGGCACACAGCTGCTCAAGTCCATAGATCAGGAGGCGTTCAGCCTCCTCGAAGACCGGACGAGGAGGCGTATGCTCCTCCTCCTGAGGGAAAACGAGCTATCGGCGAAGGACATCGCCCTGCGCCTAGGCATGACCCCCCAGAACGTCTACCATCACCTGAAGAAGATGATAGAAGCCGACCTAGTGGCGGAGGTGCATGAGAGAAGATCCGGCCACCTCATAGAGAGCTTCTACACCACCACCGCGGACACCTTCGTCTACCACGAGGACGACATCCCCGAGAACGACAACCACCGATTCATCGAAGTCTTGAACGGGTTAAACGAGCTGGGCGCGGGTGTGCAGGTTTCAGAGGAGAACGCGGTGCGCCTCTCCGAGCTGGCGAAGAGGAAGGCGAGGCTCCAGAGGAACCCCATACTCACCGATGACGTCTGCGCCTTCTGCGGCTCATCCGGCTACTTCACGAAGTTCGGGCCCATGGACCCGACGCTCCTAAGCAAGATCCTCCAGTACAGCGGCATAATGAACATGAGCGACGACGAGTTCGAGGACTCCCTGATGATCGTGAGGGAGTTGAGGAGACAACTCTTATCGATGAAAGCTGATTAGTCGATGTGATAGCACATGCCCGCCGAGGCTAAGAGAAAGGAGATCATGGATAAACTGATCCAGTCCTGTAACATACTCTACCGGGAGGTGCCCTCGGTTCATAACCCGAACCCCATGGGTCACTTCAGCGCCCGCGTCCCCGGCACGGACGAGATAATGATAAAGCCGAGGGACATCGGCTGGAACAAGGTCACCCCGGACGATGTGATAACCTACGACCTAAACTACAGGAAGATCGCGGGGCCCGATCTCGAGATCGTCGAGCTCCCCGTCCACGTCGAGATGTATAGGCACCGGGAGGACGCGATGGCCGTCGTGCACACCCACCAGACATACGCGACCCTGATGGGGACGCTGGGCCTGAAGCTCGAGCTTCTAGATCCAAGCACGCTTGCCTTCACGAGGGGGGTGCCCCTCTACGATGAGGTGGATGACCCGACGTACTTCTCGAAGGAGATAGGCACCCTGATCCGGGAGCCTAGGCAGGGGCAGATCGCGGCCAGGAAGATGGGGGACTCGAACGCCATCATACTCAAGGCACACGGCCCCATCGTCTATGGGAAGAGCGTCGAGGAGGCTTGCATGCTGACGATAGCCCTCGAGGACGCGGCGAAGGCGCAGATCATCGCGGCGATGGTGGGGGGTCGGAGGCAGCCGATCGAGGAGCTGGGCATCGCCCCGCGCGCCCCCTCGGCGAACCTCTGGAGGGCCCTCCTGAACTCCTATTGAGGAAAAGTTAGCCTCAGAGTAACTCTGATCGCTCATGGTTCGCCCTAATGCCTTCACATCATTGGCTGGTATAGCTGGAGAGCCCTACGGTTAAATAGGTTCCCCATAGGGTCCGCTCAACTGTTTCCCGAATCCACAATCCCTTAAAACGCTCGAGGCGTCTCATTCAATTTAGCCGGTCCTCCTCAGGGACAGCGGGCAGTAGATGTTCTTCGTAGGACGGGGAACAATTCTCGGCCATTCTCTTTGTCTGACACGACAAGATACGTCATGGAGCGGTGGCGCTGGGGGTCACTGGATCTTGATCGATCGCCCGGAGCCGCGTTCCTGCTTCTTCTTGATTACTGTCTCGAGGACGCCGTTCCTGTACGCGCTCACGGCCGAGTCCTCGTCGACCTCGACGGGGAGCTCCAGCTCCTTGTGGTAGCGG
>JAUYEB010000195.1 GCA_030691555.1 Candidatus Bathyarchaeota archaeon | reverse complement strand
GGTCGACACCCCGATCATGCCGCACGAGTCGCTGTTCTCCATGGCTGATGTGAAGACCCTCATAGACATGGGGGCCATCGGCGTCCTGGGGCTGAAGACCTACCGCCCGGCTGGGGGCATAACCAACGTCAAGCGCATACTCGACATGGCCCGGGTGATGAACATCCCGACCCTCATGCACGACGACCTCGAGATGGGCGTCAGCCTCTCCGCCGCGTCCCATATAATCGCTGGCTGCGGGAGGGCCATCACCCAGACGTGTGAGCTCAGCGGCTTCCCCGAGTGGATAAACGAGGACGTCATCAAGGAGCCGGTGAAGCTCGACGGCGGATACATTGCGCCCCCGAAGGGGCCGGGGCTCGGCTTCGAGCTCAACGAGGCCGTCATCAAGAAGAGCACGACCGGGATCATAACCGTAGGCTAGGGGCGGCTATTCCCCGAGGGATAACTCGTGGAGGCCCCCTCCAATCATTTATATTCCAAGACCCGCGCGCTGATCCATTAGGAGTCCAACGACAGTATTGTCCCTGGAACCTTGTCCGAGAGTTTTGACGGGCGGCACACTAATCGACGGAACGGGCCGCCCACCAATCAAAGACAGCATCGTGGTGATGCAGGGCGACTATATCCTAGCCGCCGGTAAAAAGGGGAAGATCGAGATCCCGAAGGGGGCCGAGGTCTATGATGTCTCCGGCATGACTGTTGTGCCGGGGTTCATCGACAGCCACTGCCACTTCTTCTGGATGGGCATATCGATGATCCGGGAGGTCCAGCTCCGCGACACCCCGACGCTCGACGCGGCGATGACCCGCCTCGGGGAGAGGGCGAAGTCGACGAAGAAGGGGGAGTGGATACTCGGCAGGGGCTGGGACGAGTCCAAGTGGCCCGAGAACCGCTACCCGACGAAGGAGGACCTCGACGCCGTCAGCAAGGCGCACCCGATCATGATCGTGCGCATCTGCGGGCACATGGTCATCCTCAACTCGGCTGCGCTGAAGATCGCGGGCGTCACGGGTAAGACGCCGCAGCCGGAGGGCGGCCACGTCGACATGGGGGAGGACTGCGAGCCGACGGGCATCCTCCGCGACTGCCGCCACCTCGTCGAGCCCTACATCCCCCCGGTGACGGAGGAGACCGCCGTAGAGGGGCTGAAGAAGGCGTCGGAGCACGCCCTGACTCTCGGCTGCACCAGCATAGGAGACGCCGGCCTCGGCGCGGAAGCGTTGAAGGCCTACCAGACGGCCCTGGCGAGGGGCCACCTCAAGACGCGCGCCTACCTCTTCCTCAACGAGACTGTCCAGAGGCAGAGCTACGAGATGGGCATACGCACGGGCTTCGGGAACGACATGATCAAGATCGGCCCCACGAAGCTGCTTATGGACGGGAGCCTGGGGGCGCGCACCGCGGCGCTCTTCGAGCCGTACACAGACGAACCCTCAACGAAGGGGCTGCTCATGATGCCCCCAGAGGCGCTCGACGAGAAGGCGAAGGCGGGGCACAGGCACGGTAACCAGCTCGCCATCCACGCCATCGGAGACTACGCCATCGAGTGCGTCATAAACAGCATACAGGCGGCGCTGAGGGCCAAGCCGAGGAAGGATCACCGCCACCGCATAGAGCACTGCGAGATACTGACCGCTGGCCAGATCGAGAGGATAAAGGAGCTTGGGATAATCCCCGCCGTTCAGCCGAACTTCGTGGGTGAGTGGGCCGGACCTGGCAGCATGTACGAGCAGCGCCTCGGAGAGGATAGGAACCGCCTCAACAACCCGTACAGGATCCTCATCGACGAGGGGGTCACGGTCGCCTTCGGGAGCGACGGCATGCCTTTCAACCCGATCTACGGCGTCTGGAGCGCGGTGAACCACGGGATAAAGGACGCTAGGATCACCCTCGTCGAGGCGGTGAGGTGCTACACGCTAAACGGTGCCTACGCGAGCTTCGAGGAGGACATAAAGGGGAGCGTCGAGACTGGGAAGCTGGCGGACGTCGCCGTGATCGACAGGGACCTGACGGAGACGGCGCCTGAGGACATCCGGGACGCTAAGGTCTACATGACCATCGTCGGCGGTAACATCCTCTACCATAAGGGGCTCTGACCCCTTTTTATCAGGGGTAGACGAAGCCATCCCCGCCGCCCAGGAGCACCCGGGCTACGAGGATCACGACGGCTAGGATGGCCGTCGAGTAGCCGACGGCCATCACTATGCTTCGGCGGTTTGCCATGGTTAAGAAGTGCACAGCCGTCTATTTGTCCTATATTTATTAGATTATCCAATTATTGGTGACAATAGTCTTATCACCGTGACAAAAAACGAGGAACCCGATAATTCGATAACAGAATTTAGACCCACGATCTTCAAGAATGTTACTCACTAAAACTAAAAGTGGTCAAGTAAATCTGCTATGGGAGAAGGGTTTTCTCAACCATCTCAAGCCTGTTGTCGATCCAGTTGACCTGCTAGATACAATTAGTTGCAGGCGCGACTCGACTAAACCCTCGCAGGTAAGAGCTTTAGTTCATGAAAACGGTGTATTTCTCACAGCTTTTAATCATGATGAACCTGAGAAGACCGTGGAACAGTAAATTAATCAACCAAGCCATCTGGGTCTCGAAGTAAAGACACTTGAACAAGGATAATTGCACGTTACTTTACCAACCCCCCTAGTCGTGCTGTTCTAATGATTAGTATAATATCCCAAACCCACCCCCTATCGAGTAGATGACCCCTCGAGTAGCCAACATCGCAGTAGTCACAGCGCTATGCCTAATCACAGTCACCGTACTCGCAGCCAACCAGAGCCAATCAATAACGAGAGCCCAGTTGTGGGATGGACCCATAATATACCACCCTAGCTGGAGCATGGAAGAAAGAAAAATCAGAACCTTAACGGGATTCGCCAAACCAGATGAGACACTGGACCTCATATTCTACGCGACATCAAATAATGATGATAGAACAAAGATCAACCTAGACTACCGACTAATCGAGGAGGCGTCACAGACCCTCGTGGCTAACAGGGTGGAGACGCAGATCGGTCCACCCTACTACGGCTGGTGGCACCTACAACTACCAGACCACGCACCAGCGAAGTACCTCTTCGGAGTGACGGCGACGGATGAGAATGGGACCCTCGTCGCGGCGCTCATAAGCGAGATCAAGGTACCGAGGCAGGAGATCATGGCTGACCTCAGGGTGGAGGGCGGGGAGGTGACGACTCAGGATAGTATCAGGCTTCTAGTGACGAATACCGGTGAGACGACGATCGGGTTCGGCTATGAGTACCACATAGAGAAGCATGTGAACGGGACGTGGTGGCGCATCCCTAATGGGCTGATCGCATGGCTGGCTGTTCTGTACACGATGGGCCCCGGGGGCAGCGGGAGCTCGGGGATGATCAATGTGAAGGGCCTCGACTCCGGCAGCTACAGGATCTCGAAGGAGTTTCAAGCGGAGGGCGTGAATGGGAGGAAGATGCTGTTCGCGGAGTTCACCGTGAGCCGGCCTCCGGAGGAGAATCTCGCCTCTCTCCCACGGTGGGGCTTCGACTTCAGCTACGCGCTTGCAGAGCAGTCTATGGAGAGCCCGGATTACCCTAGGCTGTGGTTGTCTAACGATGGGGCGAGGAGCCTACTTATCAGCTCAAGTTACAGACTGGAGAAGCTCGTGTCTGGTGTCTGGGAATCATTCTACGTATCTGATTCTGATGGGGAGAGGTCAGTTGTCAGGTGGGGGGAGGTCTACTCGCAGACCTTCAACGAGTCCAAGCTGTCTGTTGGCGAGTATCGTTTATTCAAGGATATAGGTGTGGAGGGAACGTCAGCGATCAAGCAGCTGGTGCTTGAATTTAGTTACACTAAACCATAATTTGATGCTATAAAAGACCTTAATAGTCTCTAAGAGAACGCGTCTTCTCCCATAGTAAAAAGGACAGCCCTTCATGGAAAATCACTCTTCTCGAAGAGCTTTTTCAGCATTCAGGAATTCAAGGATTAGGAAAACCGAGCAGCGGCTCTGTAAATAGAACATACTTTAGTCGATGGTCTCGATGGCTTCGAGCTCCTTGACGTACTCGGGGTCGAGGTGGTGTTCCTTCGCCCCCCTTATCATGAGCCCGACATACTTCTTCGTCGGCTTGAAGGGGCCCCTCGGGTTCGTGGTCCTGTACGTCGCCGCCTTCACCGCATTACCCGACTCATCGACGACGAAGATGGTCTGCCTGTAGTAGATGCCCTCGGGGACGCCCTCGATCGAGTCGAGGTGGAGGAGCTCCTCGTCGTTGACCTCGTAGAGCACTCCCCTGACGAGCTTCGCCGCCGCGGGCTCTATGCCGGTTACGCCGCCCCTGTAGGTGCGGCTCAGGAAGTTGAACTGGACCTCCCAGTTGGGGAGGATGGCTTTCCCCCCGTAAACCACCTCCGGGCAGTGCCTCCTCAGCGTCTCGGAGTCCAGGAAGGAACCATAGGAGAAGTACAGCATGGGGCTGAAGGAGGCCGATCCGGTTAAAAGCGTTACTTCATGGGGCGACGACCTGTCGCTCATCGATCCGGGTTTCGCCGGTACTGCCTCTCGCCGAGGATGTGGCGGTGGTACATCCAGTTCACGTGCCCGGGCGTCAGCCTCACCCTCATCAGGTCACCGTACTCGGGGGTGGTGTTGATGTGCTCCATCCCCATAGCGAGGTACCAGTCACGGAGCTTCCTCCCCCTCTCGTCCACCTCCTCCGTGTGGCAGGTGAAGTGGCTGTACCCGTTCTCGTAGCAGTAGATGTGGACGAGGGCGAATAGGCCGCTCCCCACGCCCTTCCCCTCCACGGTGCTGGCCATCGTGTCGCCGTAGTAACCGCCGGGGAGTTCCGGGTCCTCGTACCCGAAGAAGAAGGCGATGTGCTCCCTTCCCTGCCTAACCATGATGAGGGCGAAACCCGGCCTCTCGCTCCTCGCCATCAGCTCCCAGAGGCTGTACCTTAGCTCGCCCCGGAACATGGTCGACTCAATCTTGATGATCTCGTCGATCAGCTTCCTGTCGAGGGAGACGTGGACGCTTACCTTGACGGGCTCCCCCAAGAGGGTG
>JAUYEB010000292.1 GCA_030691555.1 Candidatus Bathyarchaeota archaeon | reverse complement strand
CCGCTGGCCGAAGCCGGGCAAGCAGGGGCCTCTCAGCCTCGTCTTCCCCGGGAACAAGTAAGCCCCCTCTTTTTCAGATTAACCAAACATATTATTAGAAAAGTCCGTCGATTGGAGACTGATGCTTCATGATCAAGTTTGACTACAGGGATAAGGTGGCGCTCGTCACCGGGTCGAGCAGGGGCATAGGCTTCGCGACGGCGAAGATGCTGCTCGACGCGGGGGCGAAGGTGATGATCAACGGGGTAGACGAGGCTAGGCTTGAGGCCGCGGCGAAGAGCCTCGGCAAGTACCGGGGCAACGTGATCGCACACCGCGCGGACCTGAAGAGCAGGGCCGAGGTCGAGGGCATGTTCAAGGCCCTCATCGGCCGCTGGGGCGGGATAGACATACTCGTCAACAACGCCGCCGACCGCCCCGTCGTCAAGGTCGTCGACATGACCGACGACGTGTGGGACAGGAACATGGACACGAAGCTCAAGGGCGCGTACATCTGCTCCCAGCTCGCTGCACGGCAGATGATCAAGCAGGGCAGGGGCGGTAAGATCGTCTGCGTCTCGTCGGGGAGCTGGAAGGTGGCGCGCGAGGCGGCGGCCGCCTACTGCGCCTCGAACGCGGGCATGGTCATGTTCGCCAACTGCCTCGCCCTCGAACTTGGGCCGCACAAGATAAACGTCAACTGCGTCGCGCCGGGACTTATCGACGTCGGCGAGGAGCAGACGCCATCGAAGGTAGCCTACGATAGGGCCACGGTTAGCATGACCCCGTGGGGGCGGATTGGCAGACCCGAGGACATCGCCAACGCTATCTTGATGCTCTGCAGCCCTCAGGCGGACTTCATGACTGGGGTCGTGATCAGCGTGGACGGCGGGTTGAGCGTCGGCAGGTACGGCATACCCGTCAGCCCATACTAAGTGTTACTGTGTTGATTGAAGCCAACAACATATTTTTCCGATTTTTTTAGGTTATAATTCCTACAATAAACCATGTTTAATTGCGATTGGCGATGAAGATTAATTATTTAATTTGTATCAGGAAACCGCAGTCCATCCAGCGGTCTTAACGCTATAGACCTCCCCCGTATAAACATCCAGAGCCACGTAGGTATCTGTTCCAGATGATTGTCCACGTATTGGGTCGATGCTTGTCACCCTCCTGAATGTGACTACCCAGCCATATTTGTCGCCGATATCGCTTATACGCGCCTCCACGGTGGCGTCGTCGCTCGGCTTCGCGTTATTCCTCGCTATTATGATGGCTTGTTCCTTGGTCACGTTGAAGGGCATGAGGGTGCCCTCCTTGGGGATGCCCTCTGTCCTGATCACGTGCCCCTCCTCGTCGAACCAGACGCCGGTGTCGCACAGGTTTGAGTGGTTTCCTACGCGCACAACATAGGCATAGAGGACGTGGGCGAACCAGTCACCATCAGTGCTGTTGAGAACACTCACGGCATAGAGGTAGAAGTTGCGTTGGAAGTAATCTAGGCCCACCTTGTCGGAGATCAGTTTAGCCGCGATCGCCGACGTCTCTTCTTTGAGTCTGAGGTAGGTCGCGGCTGTGATGTTTCTATAACCCTCCCTAGAGGGCTGGTTCTCCTCGACGGGATTATTTTCGGTGCCAATGTTGAGGAAAAGCGACCCGATGAAGACTAGTGTGATAGAGAGTACGACGATAAATATGTCTAGCTTATCCCGCTTCGTCCACGCTCACCCTCAAACCATCATAATGTTCTCCAAGTTGCCTCATAAACCTACCTTGTTGAGCTTCTGAAGAAAACCCCTTAAAATAGTGGGATCGGGAACGTAGGGCTACTTTTTCTCGTAGACTATCTTGCCGCCGACTATCGTGGCGTCTACGGGTATGTCCTTGATCTCCGTCGTTGGGATTGTGAGGATGTCCCTGCCGAGTATGACGAAGTCTGCGAGCTTGCCCTCCTCTATGCTGCCGAGGCGGTCCTCGTCGAAGCTCTGGTAGGCGGAGTTGACGGTGTAGAGCCTGAGAGCCTCCATGACCGTGATGCGCTGGCTTCTGCCGATGGGTTTCCCCGCCTTGGTTGTCCTGTTGACTAGGGCGTGGATCGCCATGAGGGGCGGGAACGGGGCGCATGGGTGGTCGCTGTGCGCCGCGAGCTTCACGCCAGCGTCAAGGAATGTGCGCGCCGCGAACATCCTCTCAAGCCTCTCCTCCCCGAAGGGGACGAGGAGCTTGTCCCCGTGGTAGTAGGGGTACGGGCCGAAGATGGTGGGGAGGATGCCGAGCCTCTTGATCTTCGCCACAAGCTCCTTCGTGATGACGGTGCAGTGTATGTCCCTGTTGCGTGGGTCCTCGCGCGGGTACTTGGCCTGCAGCCCCTCCATGATGTCGAGGTACATGGCTATCGCCTTGTCCCCGTTGGCGTGGCAGCTCACCCTGTACCCGGCGGCGTACGCCTTCCCGAGCACGTCCTCCGCTATCTCCCGCGTCGTCGACATGACGCCGTAGAAGCCCGGCTTGTCACAGTAAGGCTCCGTCACCGCCGCGGTCCTCGCCGAGATGGCGCCATCGAAGAAGAACTTGACACCGCAGAGCCTGAGCATGTCGTCGCCGAACATCTGGTGGACGCCCGTCGCGTTGAGCTGGGGGAAGAGGTCGATTATGGCGTCCATCCTCATCCTGATCGGCAGCTCACCCTTCGTGTTGAGGTCGATGAGCGCCTTGATCTGTGGCCTGTCGACGAGGTCGTAGACGCAGGTCAGCCCGACGGAGGCGCAGTCCCTGAGGATGGCCTTGGCCCCCTCGTAGCTCTGCTCCTCCGTGGGCTCCTCCGCCTCCCTCGGTATGAGGACGTTGAGCGCCTTCTCGTGGGCGCCGCCGGTTAGCTCCCCCTTCGCGTCCCTGTCGTACTTGCCGCCGACGGGGTCGGGGGTCTCCTTGGTGACGCCCGCCATCTCGTATGCCTTGCTGTTGAGGACGGAGAAGTGGCCGCCGACGGTGGAGATGCTGAGGGGGTGGTCCTTGCTCGCCGCGTCAAGCTCCCAGCGCGTCGGGTGCCTCTTCTCGGCGAGCTTGGAGTCGTCCTCCTGGTAGCCGAAGACCCAGGCGCCCTTGGGGGTCTTCTTCGCCCGCTCCCCGAGCCTGTCCTGTATGTCCTTGATGTTGCGGACGCCAGCCTCCTGGCTGAGGTCGACGAGGCGTATCCTGCCCGCGCCCTCGTCCGCCATGTGGCTGTGGGAGTCCATAAGACCGGGGATAACGGCCCGTCCCATGAGGTC
>JAUYEB010000297.1 GCA_030691555.1 Candidatus Bathyarchaeota archaeon | reverse complement strand
GGATTATGGCGAGGGAGTAGTAGTAGTTGTATATGTTCACTAGGCTTCCGGCGACCTCGGTGCTCGAGGCCTCAGCCAGGTTCAGGTTCTTGAGGTTGCCGTATATCTTCACCCTCCCCACCAAGCCGTCGGTGATGTTTGCCGAGTACCCGTTCGGGATGTAGACCATCGCCACGGTGTCCGAGTCCTTGAACTGGACGAGGGCGTCCTGAAGGCTCGTCGCCTGGATGGTCTTCACCGTGTTGTTCGTCGTTATGTACTGGGCGAGGATGTTCGCGATCTGGCCCGTGTCGTCGCTGTAGATGGAGAACTTGGCCCCCTTTATGCTGGTCTGCACGGCCTCCTGGCTGATCTGGATGCCCTGCCCCATCAGGGGGTAGAGCAGGAGAGGGAGCAGCACGACGCCGAAGAGTATCTTCGGGTCACGTATGAGCTCCTTGATCTCCTTGTAGACTATGCTCATGAAGCTACCCAAGCTGGGTCGCCTCCATGAACGCCTGCTCGAGGTTGACCGCGTTATACTTCGCCTTTAGCTCCGCCGGGGTCCCCTGCGAGATGATCACGCCCTCGTTGATTAGCGCCACCCTGTCGCAGAGGTACTCGACCTCCAGCATGTTGTGGCTCGAGACGAGCATGGTGACACCCATCCTCTCGGCGTAGTCCTTGATCATGCCCCGGACGTGGTACGCCTGGATGACGTCGAGGCCGGACGTGGGCTCGTCGAGTATCGCCAGCTTCGGCTTGATCATTAGCGCCCTGGCGATCAGCAGCCTCCTCTTCATCCCCCGGCTGTAGTCGTTCACTCTATCCTTCAGCCTCTCACCGAGGCCGCTGATGTCCCTGCCGGCCTGGACCATGGACTCGAGGGCCTCCTTCTCGTGCGCGTAGAACCCCGCCATGAATCTGAGGTACTCCTCGCCGTTCAGGTACTGGTAGGCGCCGGCGTCCTCTGGGAGATAGCTGAGAATCTCCCTCACCTTGCTGGCGTCCTTCACAACCCCGTGCCCGAATACCTCTGCGGTGCCCGAAGTCGGACTGATGAGGGTCCCAAGGATACGAAGTGTAGTGGTTTTCCCGGCCCCGTTGGGTCCTATGAGTCCGAATATCTCGTTCTCCTCGACCTCGAAGCTCGCCCCCTTGATCGCCTCGAAGTCGCCGAAGTTCTTCCTGAGGTCGCTGACCTTGACCGCGATCCCCATCAAACGTCTCCTCTTCTGCCTCAGATTCGGTGTACTGATTTAAAGCTTCTTGAATAGAATCGAAGGCGCGTAAAGTGCCCGCCAAACCCTCCCCTTTTTTCAAGTTTAGGATAGATTAAGGATCAGTAGCACGCATCGATAAACCCCTTATTAACAGTTGGAAACGCATCTGATGAACTTGCTTTGCAAACCCAGCTGCCGGGAGCCTCCAGCCAGATAAAGGTACTACATGTGGACGACGAGGAGTACCAACTAGAGACTGTGAAGACCTTCATGGGGCAGCTGGATTCGTCACTCCAGATCGAGGCGGTCAGCACGGCCCAGGAGGCCCTACAACGTCTGGACGAGAAGAACTTCGACTGCGTCGTGACCGACTTCAAGATACCGGGGATAAGCGGCCTCGACCTCTCGAGGAAGATCAGGGAGAAGTCGAGCATCCCCATAATCCTCTACACCGGTCAGGGAAGCGAAGAGGTGGCCGAGAAAGCCTTCGCCATCGGGATCGACGACTATATCCGCAAGGAGATCGAGCCCAGCCACTACCAACTGCTCTCTAAGCGTATCAGGGACGTAGTCGAGAAGAAGCGAATGGAGAACCTCTACCTGAGCGTCGTCGAGGACACAAGGGACGCGCTCAGCATAAGCGTGGGTACGACGCTCGTCTACGCTAACCAGGCCCTTGCGGACCTCGTGGGTGTGAAGAGTCCTCTTGAACTTATTGGGAAGGACGCCACACAGTGGATCGCTCCGGAGATGCGACTCCAGGCTAAAGTCCTCTCCCTAAAGAGGGCGAAAAACGACATAGTTTCACGATCCCACGAGTACGACCTCCTCAGGGGCGACGGGAGGAGGATACGTGTCGAGACCTCCGCCTCTTTCATCGACTTCAACGGGGGCAAGGCGACCCTGAGCTTCACCAGGGACATCACGGAGCGGAAGGAGATGGATGAGGCGAGGCGGAAGTCCGAGGAGAAGTTCAGGTCACTCGTCAACCTCGCACCCGATGGAATAATTACCTTGAACATGAGGGGGGTCATCACGTTCGTCAACCCCTCGTTCCTCAAGCTCACCGGCTACTCCAAGGAGGAGATCATCGGGAAATCCTTCCTCAACGTCAGCACCCTACGCCCCACCGACATGGCCTCTAACCTCAAGTTATTCACCAACATATTAAGGGGACAGCCGATGCAGCCGATCGAGTTCCAGTGGGTCAGAAAGGGCGGGAGCACCTGCTGGGGTGAGGCCCATCTGAGCGTCATCAAGATCTCGGGCGAGAAGCGTGAACTCATCGGGGTCGTGCGCGACATCACCGAGAGGAGGCGCCTCATGGAGGAGCTGCAGAGCTACTCGAAGGAGTTGGAGGACCTCGTGCAGGAGCGGACGCAGATGCTCCTGGACTCCGAGAAGATGATAGCCGCCGCCCGCGTGTCCTCGATGGTCGGCCACGACCTGAGGGGCCCCCTGAACACAGTCAAGAACGCCGTATACATCATGCAGACGCAGCCTGACAAGTCGGCGGAGATGATGAGGCTGATAAACAGCGCCGTCGATACTTCGGCTCACCTCCTCGACGAGTTAAGGGGGATGACCAAGGAGACACCGTTCAAGTTCGAGGACATAGACATAACGAACCTCATCAAGTCAGTTATTTACGAGACCCCTCTACCTCCGACGGTCAAGGTTGAGACCGACCTCAAGGGGAAATGTGTCCTGAAGGTAGACCGCATCAAGATGAGGAGGGTCCTAGATAACCTGCTCAGAAACGCGGTGGACGCCATGCCGAGGGGTGGCGAACTCTACCTGTCTACGAGGATGGACGGCGACGACGTCTTCATCCAGGTCAGGGACACCGGGGTCGGCATACCCGAATCGATGATGAAGAACCTCTTCAAGCCTTTCGTGACGACCAAGGACAGCGGCACGGGCCTCGGGCTAAACTTCTGCAGGAGGACGGTCGAGGCCCACGGAGGCGAGATCACCGTCAAATCCCGGGTCGGGAAGGGGTCGGTCTTCACGATTCACCTTAAAAAGCCGGTTGCCGAATCACAGGCGTCTCTCCGTGAGAGCACCGAGGAGCCTCTAGAGGCGGTACCTGTCAGCCGGGACTCGGATAGCTTATAGATCAGAGCTGTCGACGCCAATAGGATAGGGATTTTTTATCGTTTTTTAAACCTTGTATAAATTTATTAAAAAATCAGGAGATAATATTAAATATTAATCAAAAAATGATGCATTAGAGTCAAATGGGCGATAGCTTGACTAATAAAAAGGATTATGGATTCGGGATACTCGAATTCCTGAGGGCCATACCGGTACTCGTCAGGTCCCGGGCCGAGGCCTTCTTCATCTGGTCCTGGTGCACGGCCATAGCATGTATGGTAGTCGGGCGGGGCTTCCCACCGGTCGTCCCCAGCCTGATGATCATCGGCTCAATCTTCTGCACCGCAGGCGCGGTCTACCTCTACAACGACGTCGTCGACGCGGAGATGGATGGCCTCAACCCGGTGAAGAAGAACAGGCCCATGGCAGCCGGTACGGTGAAGAAATCCGTTACGATGGCCTTCATCGTCGTACTCGCCGTCCTCGGCTTAACGCTCTCATACCTGATCAACCTGCCGACGTTCATCATCGTCGCCGGCTGGATGACCCTGTTCGCCTTCTACTCTTACCCAGGCATACGCCTGAAGAAGATGTTCATAGTGAAGGAGGTGGTCACATCGGTGGGCTGGCCCCTCTGCAGCATGGCTGGGAGCTACGCGCTGACTGGGGAGTTCTTCCTCCCCGCGGTGTTCGCCGGCATGCTGCTGGGGACCTTCACGTTCCTCGGCCTCCCGGCCCTCAGCGACGCCTTCGACGAGTACGAGGACGGCATCTATGGGGTGAAGAGCTTGGCCAGGGTGCTGAACTGGAGGAGAAAGGTGCAGCTTCTCGGCTTCGCGGTGCTCGTCATGATGATCGTGACCCCGCTCACCTACGTCCAGTTCGGCTTCAGCGTGATACTCCCCATAAGCGTGGTCGGGCTCAGCCTCATCCTGCTCAGGTGGGGGATATTCCCCATCATGAACCAGTTCGAGTTGGCCACGGCGTTGAAGGCGAGGAAGCTTACGTACCTCTACTTCATAGTGACCCAGGTTCTGATAGTCATCAGCTCGCTGAACCTCGGGATCAAGCTTTTCTGAGTCTCAGGCCGTGGGGCGGCGGAGGACCCTCCCCGCCCTCACCCCCGCGTGCACTCCCTTCTCGACGGTGACCTCACCGTTGACGACGACGTACTCGATGCCTCTTGGGTGCTGTATCGGGTTCTCGAACGTGGCGGTGTCCACTATCTTCTCCGGGTCGAAGATGGTTATGTCGGCGGCGAGGCCGGGGCGGATCACGCCCCTGTCGGTGAGTCCGTGGGTCTGTGCCGTGTAGCCGGTCATCTTCCTTATGGCCTCCTCGAGGCGTAGGACGCCCTCCCTGACGTAGTGGCCCGCGACGCGTGGGAAGCTCCCGTAGGCGCGTGGGTGGGGCTTGCCGAGGACTATGCCGTCGGTGCAGACCATGCCGAGGGGGCTCGCCATGATGGTCCGAACGTCCCCCTCGTCCATGGTGAAGGTCGCCATGGTGGCGGAGTTATCCTCATCGAGGACGAGGTCCATCACCGTATCGGCCGGGGTCTTACCAAGCTCCGCCGCGATCTGGGAGACGTACCTCCCCTCGAGGCGCTTGTTCCCGCTCGTCCGCACGTTGGTGATGAGTATCCTGTCCCACTCGTTGGGGCTCCCCTCGTCCCCCCTGGCGCCGCCGATGTAGGCGGCGAGCTTCTTCCGGGTCTCCTTGTCCCTGAGTCGTTTGAGGAGGCTGTCGACGCCCCCCTCATGCGCCCACGGGGGGAGGAGGCTGCCGAGGAAGGTGCTCCCCGCGGTGTAGGGGTACTGGTCGAAGGTGACGTCGACGCCGGCCTTTCTCGCCTCCTCGACCCTGGCGAGGGCCTGCGGGGCGCGCCCCCAGTTCGCCCTGCCGTTCGCCTTGAAGTGGCTTATGTGGACGGGGGCGCCCGAGCCGCGCCCCACCGAGACGACCTCGTCTATGGAGTCGAGGAGCCTGTCCCCCTCGTTCCTCATGTGGACGACGAAGACGCCGCCGTGGGCCGTGGCCACCTTGCATAGTTCGGTGAGCTCCCCGGCGTCGGCGTATACGCAGGGCGGGTAGATGAGGCCAGTGCTCAGCCCGATGCCGCCCTCGCTCAGCGACCTGTCGAGGAGCCTCCTCATCTTGTCCATCTCAGCTGGGGTCGGTTTTCTGTTCTCCATCCCCATGGCGGCGAGGCGGATGTTTCCGTGGCCGACGAGTGAGGCGACGTTCACGGATGGGCGCGCCGCCTCCAGCCTACTCAGGTAGTCGCGGAAGCTCCTCCACTCCCACCCTATGTCGGGGTTCCCGTTGAGTCCGGAGAGGTAGCGGCGCCACATGTCCACCGTGTCGTCGGTGAGGGGGGCCTCGCCGAGGCCGTCCTGCCCCACTATCTCGGTGGTTATCCCCTGCAACACCTTGATCCGCGCCTCGGGCTCGGAGATGAGGACGAGGTCGCCGTGGCTGTGGGCGTCTATGAACCCGGGGGAGACGACGAGCCCGGAGGCGTCGATGGCCTCGCGAGCCTCCGTTTCGACCCTCCCCACGGCGGAGATGGTGCCATTCGTGACCGCCACGTCGCCGTGGAACCACGGGTTCCCGGAGCCGTCGATTATTCTACCCCCCTTGATTACGAGGTCGTACATCTGCTACTCCTCATTGCTCGGCGCTTAAACGGTTTAGGGGGTGGCTGTTTTAAACGGCGTCGGCGTAGCTATACGAAGGGTTCCGGTTTGAAGGTGGATCTCGTCGTCAGGAACGCGAGGATCGTCACGCCTCG
>JAUYEB010000277.1 GCA_030691555.1 Candidatus Bathyarchaeota archaeon | reverse complement strand
AGTTATCCAGGTTCGGGAAGACCCACCCAGACACGATCGGATACAACCGATTGGTCAAGAACGTCGACTCCCTGGAGGAGTCGCTCAAGGAGCATTACCGCGAGCTCTACGCCATGGAGGGGGCGCTCGAGGCCGCCTCGGCCCGGAGGCTCACGGAGAAGCAGAGGACGATGCTCCGGATAGTCGCGGCCGTCCAGGGGGAGACCCTCTACACGACCCTCATAGACAGGGTCTCGGAGGAGCTCGACATACCCAGGTCGACGGTCCGCTGGAGCCTGAAGGGGCTCCGTGACACGGGGCTCATAGCCGCGGGGGACCGCGACAACAAGGGCGTGCCCGTCAGGCTCACGGAGACGGGCCGGATAATGGCCGGCCTCCTCTCCCCAGGCGACTGAGAAACTGTTTTAACCGCCCAAACGGGTGGAGTGGTGATGTAGCATGTCCGTTAAGGCATACATCATGATGAACGTAAAAACCGGAACGGAGGACGAGGTCTGCGAGAAGGTCCTCAAGTTCAGCGAGGTAGAGGAGGCGGCCGCCATATACGTCGCGTTCGACCTGATACTCAAGGTGAAGGCGTAGGACATGAACCACCTCGACAAGCTGATAGTCGACAAGCTGAGGGGGATACCCGACATCCTCCTCACGGCGACGATGCTCATCGCCAAGGAGTACCGGTGAGCCCCCGTAAAGTTTAATATAGAAACCCCCTTCAATTGTCTGGCGCGTGCCCTGGTAGTATAGACCGGCCTAGTATGTTCGGCTGTCACCCGAAAGATCCCGGGTTCAAATCCCGGCCAGGGCGCCACCTCTTCTATTCGACGCTTAATGTCTCGAAAAGGTACATAATGCGGAGGCATCGGCGCGTTATTCTAGCTTCTTTCACTCAAGGGAACGTTTTCCCGGGTTGGATCGGGGATCCCCCTCCCCCTTTTTTTAGAGCGTGGCCTCGAGCTGGGCCGTGAACTCCTCGAACTGCTGTATGCCCTTGCGCCAGAAGTCCTCCTTGGCGATGTCGAAGCCCATCTCCCCGGCGAGTTCGGTCGGGCTCTTGCTGGAGCCCGCGGCGAGGAGTGCCCGCATCTTGGGTACGAACGCCTTGCCCTGCTCCCTGTAGAGGCGGTAGAGGGCGAAGACGAAGAGCTGGGCGAAGACGTAGGGGTAGTTGTAGAAGCGGTAGTTGGGGATGTAGTAGTGGGGCTTCATCGTCCACTCCCACCTCATCTCGGGGAGCCACTCGACGGCGTCCCCGTAGACCTTGTCCCGGCCCGCCGTCCAGAGGGCGGAGACGGTGTCCCCGTCGAGGACCTTGCCCGCCTTTATGGAGTCGTACATCGACTGCTCGAACCAGACGCGGGCGCTGACCTGGTAGGCTGCCATGCCGAACTCGTCGAGGACGGTGGCGAGGACCGCCCGCCTCTCCTCCCTCGTCTTGGCGTTGGCGAGGAGCCTGTCTGTGAGGAGGAGCTCCCCGAAGACGCTGCCGCACTCGGCTATGCAGCTGCCTATCTCGTAGTTGCTCGGCTTCTGGTTGCGGCTCCCGAGGTAGGCGTGGACGGCGTGGCCGAGCTCGTGGGCCTGGGTGTAGACGTCCCCCATCTGGCCGTTGAAGCTCTGGAGGACCCATGCGCTCTTGCCGCTCATCCACGTCGCGCAGAAGGCGCCGCTGCGCTTCCCCTTGCGGACCTCGCCGTCTATGTGGCGGCGGTCGTACATCTCCCCGACCCACCTCCCCCACTCGGGGTCGAAGCCCGAGTAGGCGGAGACGACCTCCCCCTTGGACTCGGCCCATGTGTACTTCTTCTCGGGGGCGCCGGGGAGGGGCGCGACTATGTCCCAGTTGCCGAGCCTCTCCAGCCCCATGAGCCTCGCCTTGAGGCCGAGGTAGCGGCGGTAGGCGCCCACGTTCGCCTCCATCGTGCGCATCAGGGCGTCGATCGCCTCCCGCTCGACGTCGTTGTCTACGAGGCTCTGCGTCATCGGGGAGGGGTACTTCCTCCACTCGCAGACCTGGAGGTGGTCGCCGCAGACGGCGCGGATGGCGCTCGCCCAGACTAGATCATCCTTCCCGAGGCCGTCGTAGACGACCCTGTTCGCCTCCCTCCTCAGCCCCCTGTCGGGGCTCTGGTAGAGGCTTATGATCTCACCGTAGGGCATCGTCTTCTCGACGCCGTCAACGGTGATCCTGAAGCTGCGTGTGCTCAGCCAGTCCCCCTGGAGCTGGGACCAGGCGCTGACGCCGTTCTGGTCCTTCGACATCGTCAGCTTCTCCAGCTCCTCCGTCATGATGTGGGGTATCCTCCTCACTATCCTCTCCAGGTAGTGCCTGTACTCGGAGAGGGCCGGGTCCTTGACTAACGCTGGCTTAGCCCTGAGGAGCTCGCCGAGCTCTATCTCCATGAAGGCGAGCGCCTGCCCCGCCCTGGTCCCCGCCTTGCGGACCGCCTCGTTCAGCCTCTTCGCTACCGGGTCGGTGGAGTCGGCGCTGTACTTGAGCCTGCAGTAGTCGGCTGCGCCCTCGTACTTGAGGGACAGTTCGTCCTTGAGTTCGAGGAGTGCGAGGAGCCCACGCGCGTCGAGGGCCCTAATCTTCCCCCTGTGCTTCTCCGCGATCTTGTTCGCCTCCGCGACCATCTCGTCGAGCCTACGGGTGATCCGGTCCGGGTCGGCGCTCTCGACCATCTGCGCAAGGTCCCAACGCATCTCAGCCAACGTCTTCCACCTCTGGATCGATGTTGCCCCACCCCGAGTTAATAGTTCCTCCCCAGGACGGATGTTTAGAGGCGGCGAAGCATCGCGGAGCGTCGGATTTAGCTCATGATTCCTTCAGCGTCTTGACGGCGTCGAGGCCAGCCGAGTGCGCCTCCTTCATGAGGCGCGCGTCCCCCCTCGCCGAGGTCTTCGAGTTCGAGCCGGGTGCCTGGAGGACCCTGTACTCCTCCATGCCGAGGTACGGGAATATCTCCTCGAAGGTCTTCACCATGAGGTCGGAGTAGACGGGGCCGCCGCCGGAGGAGACGGCGAGTATCACCCTCCTCCCCTTGAAGACGTCCCTGGGGACGCTGTACCACCTGTCTATGAACGCCTTCATCTGCGCCGTCGGGCCCCACCAGTAGACGGGGGTGGCGAGGACCCAGACCTTCGCCTCCCTCATCTTCTCGATGATGGCTCCCATGTCGTCGCTCTGGATGCAGACCCGGCTACGGGCGCAGGCGTTGCACGCCCTGCATGGCTTCACGTCCCTCTCGGCGAGGACTACCTTCTCCACGGTGGCCCCCGCATCCCCCGCGCCACGGAGGACCTCGTCGAGTATGGTCTCCGAGTTGCCGCCCCTGCGCGGGCTGCCCGCCACCCCGAGGACGCTCACGGTCATCCCTTTTCGAGGACCTCCCTGAGGCTGTTCGTCTCCTTCTGATAGTCCCTCCACATCTTTCCACCGGTGACTCCGCCGTCGACGAAGATGTTCTGCCCGGTCACGAACTTGGAGTCGTCGCTGGCGAGGAAGAGGGCCGCCTTGGCGA
>JAUYEB010000283.1 GCA_030691555.1 Candidatus Bathyarchaeota archaeon | reverse complement strand
CGACCATGAGGAGGTACTCGCGGCTCTCCGGCTTCAACGGGTGTCGCGGATACCGACGCATGGCGGCGATTTAAACCCTCAGCCGCCGACACGCCTCAGATAAGTTTTTCAGCCCCCACCCACCGAACATCTCCGGTGGATTCTACGAGCAAGCGGGAGCTCCTAGTCAGCAAGATAGACAACGGGATAGTCATAGACCACATCCCCGCGGGGAAGGCCTTCCAGGTGCTGCGCCTCCTCAAGGTAGAGCCGGACGCCCAGGCGTTCATAGCTCAGAACGTGGACAGCAAGACGATGGGGCGCAAGGACCTCATAAAGGTCGAAGGTACCTACCTGACCAGCAGACAGATAGACCTCATCGCCTTCCTCGCCCCGGACGCCACCCTCAACATCATACAGGACTGGGACGTAAAGGAGAAGCGCAAGATCCAGCTCCCGAAGCAGGTGGAGGGCATATTCAGGTGCCCCAACCCACTCTGCCCGACGAACGCCCAGTACACGCCCTCCAGGACCATCTTCAAGGTCGAGAAGGGGGAGAGGATAGAGGAGACGAAGCTCAACTGCACCTACTGCGGCAGCGTCACCTACTACGGCCCGATACTCGACCAGCTCACCAGGGACGGCATCGCCGTCGAGGGCAGCGGCCTGGTCAGCCAGGAGAAGATAGAGCGCGTCCTCCTCGACGCCCTCGTCAAGGGCGGCGCCCTGAGGTTCCAGCCCACGCCAAAGGAGCCCTTCACGCTGAAGAGCGGGCGCAAGAGCCCATACTTCGTCAACCTCGGCGCCCTCACCGACGGGGAGAGCCTCGGCAAGCTCAAGTGGGCCTTCGCGAGCTACATCGCCCTCCAGATGGAGAAGGGGGAGATACCAGACTTCGACTACGTCTTCGGCCCCAGCTACAAGGGCATCAGCCTCGCCGCCCTCACCTGCGAGGGGCTCAGGGAGCTCTACGGGATGAAGAAGCGCTTCATGTACGACAGGAAGGAGGAGAAGGGCTACGGCGACATGACCGCCGACAAGGTCATCGTCGGCGCCGGCTACTACAAGCCCGGGCAGCGCATACTAGTCGTCGACGACACCATCACAACCGGCGCCACGAAGATAGACACCTTCGAGAAGCTCCACCTGCTGGAGGACCACAAGGTCGTGGGCCTCGTCATCGCCGTCGACAGGCAGGAGAAGATGGGGGACGCCGACCACATAGAGGCGAAGACCCCGAGCGAGAACATAGAGGAGGAGCTAGGGATCAAGGTCTTCAGCATACAGAACATAAAGACCATCTACAGCCTCATCAAGGACGGGCTCGACCCCGAGATGAAGAGGCTCTGGCTCGAATACTACAACAAGTACGGCGCCGTGAAGCTGGAGTAAGGCAACCTATTTTATCCGCCGCCCCGCTCCCTCAGCCATGGAGCGCTTCGACGTCCTCGTCGTCGGCTCGGGCTCGGGGATGTCCATAGTCGAGGCCGCCATAAACAAGGGGCTAAGGGTCGCCCTCGTCGACAAGGACACCCTCGGCGGCACCTGCCTCAACAGGGGCTGCATCCCCAGCAAGATGATAATCTACCCCGCCGACGTCGTCCAGGAGGCGAGGCGCGCCGCGGCCCTCGGCGTCAAGATGAGGGTCGAGGAGATCGACTTCCCAGCCATCATGGGGAGGATGAGGGCGAGCATCGCCCACGACCGCGGCCAGATGGAGGAGAGCGTGAAGCGGGTGAAGAACCTCGCCTACTACCCCACACAGGGGGAGTTCGTCGGCGACTACACCATGAGCGTCGGTGGGGAAACCGTCGAGGCGAAGAACGTCTTCCTCGTCTCCGGGGCGAGGCCCGAGATACCACCCATAAGGGGGATCGACGCCGTCGACTACCTGACGTACAAGAACGTCTTCGACCTAGAGGCGGCCCCGCGCAGCATGGTGATAGCGGGAGGCGGATACATCGCATGCGAGCTCGCCCACTTCTTCGACACGGTCGGGGTCGACGTCACGGTGGTGAGCAGGAGCCCCACACTCCTCCGCCACGAGGAGCCCGAGGTGAGCGAGACCCTGACCCGGTCCCTACGCACCAGGATGAGCGTATTGACCTCCACGACGGTCGAGGGCGTGAAGCAGGCCGGGAAGGTGAAGGAGGCCACGGTCACGGGCGCCGATGGTGCCCAGAAGACCGTCGAGGCCGAGGCGCTGCTCGTCGCGGCGGGGCTCCGCGGGAACGCGGACATTCTCAGGGCGGAGAGGACCGGCGTCGCCTCCGACGCCCGGGGATACATACGGGTGAACGAGTTCTTCGAGACCGGGAAGCCGCGCATCTGGGCCTTCGGCGACGCCACGGGGAGGGCGATGTTCAAGCACACAGCGAACAGGGAGGCCGAGCTCGTCTGGCACGCCTTCGACCACGACCACAAGCAGGCCCTCGACTTCGACAAGGTCCCCTACGCCGTCTTCAGCTGGCCCCAGGTGGCGGGGGTCGGCATCACGGAGGAGGAGGCCAAGGGGAGGGGGCTCAAGTATCTCGTGGGCGCCTACGCCTACGGCGACACCGCCTACGGCTCGGCGATGGGGGAGGAGGACGGCTTCGTCAAGCTCATGGTCGAGGAGGAGACCTACAGGATACTCGGATGCCGCATAGTGGGCCCCCACGCCGCGATTCTCATCCAGGAGGTCGTCACGGCGATGAACGCGGCGGACGGCTCCGTCTACCCCCTAATTGACGCCATGCACATCCACCCCGCCCTCTCCGAGGTCGTGCAGCGATGCGTCTGGCACCTCCAGAAGCCGGGCCACACCCACGCCTAGCCCGAGACCGTTTAAGAACCCCGGTTCTACACCGTGAGACTGGGGAGATGCGGAGCCCCAACCGAACCTCGGGAAGGATACGGTAAATGAACGTCACCGACGCGATCAAGACGCGCAGGGCCCACCGATCACTGGAGCCGGTCGAGATCACCGAGGAGACCATCAGGGACCTGGCGTACCACGCGGGCCTGTCTCCGAGCTGCAACAACAACCAGCCCTGGCGGTTCGTCTTCGTCAGGGACCCCTCACAGCTCTCAAAGATACACGCGGTCCTGCCCCCGCACAACAAGTGGATGGAGCTCGCCAGCATGATAATAGTCGTCTTCAGCCGCCCCGGGGAGGACTGCGTCGTCAAGGAGAGGATATACAACCAGTTCGACACGGGGATGGCGACGGCCTTCCTTATCCTGCGCGCCACGGAGCTGGGGCTCGTCGCGCACCCCGTCGCGGGCTACAACGAGGAGGCAGTCAAGCAGACGCTCGGCATACCGGAGAACTACCAGATTATAACCCTCGTCAACGTTGGCAGGCACTCGGATAAGATACACCCCTACCTATCGGAGAGCCTGGCGGCCAGGGAGAGGGAGCGCCCCGCGAGGTACCCCTTCGAGAAGTACGCGTTCCTCGACAGGTACGCGGCGCCTCCGCAGCCCCCGTCGCGGTGAAAAACCCTCTACCCGGTGTGGGTTGGGTCGATAAAAAGGGGCTGATAGGCGCCCGTTCACTTGGTGGTGATCGTGTACTTGACGCCGAGGGGCGTGAGGGCCTCATCGATCTGCTCGATGAGCATGTTGACCTGCTCCATCTTCGGCTCCTTGAACCACTCGAAGACGAAGTCGAAGTCGCCCATCTTTGTGCCGCTCTTGCTGATTATATTCCCGCAGCGCTTCTCGGGGATGCCGCCGACGGTCGAGAAGTAGGTCATGACCCCCTCCTGGGAGTTGAACTGGGGCATGGAGGACTCGATCATGGTGTCCGTGATGCAGACCTCGGGCATACCCACCGCAATCTTTTCGAGGGCCCTTATCGCCTTGAGGAGCGGCGGGCCGTAGACTCTGACGTAGCTCTTCAAACCTAGAACCTCAAGTAGGCTGATGCAACCTCCGTTAATAAAATTTAGCTCCTTTTGGGGGTGGAGGGGGCTAGAACCTCCCCAGCTGGCGCCTGATCTCGGCGTAGTCCGGCTCAACGCCGGGGTCGTCCGAGACCCACCTCCACCTGACGACGCCGCCCCCGTCGAGGAGGAAGACGCTCCTCTTCGCCACCGTGTAGCCCTTCAGCCCCGCGAAGTCGTGGAGCTCGATGCCGTAGGTCATTATCGTCTCGCGGGTGTAGTCGCTGAGTAGGGGGAAGTTTAGGGCGTTGTCCTCGTGGAATCCCTTGAGGGAGAAGGGGTCGCTCACGCTCACGGCGACGACCTCGGCGCCGAGCTTCCCGAGCTTCGCCAGGTCGTCCCTGAGGGCGCACATCTCCTTCTTGCAGGTGCTCGTGAAGGCGCCGGGGAAGAAGGCGAGGACCACCTTCTTCCCCCTGAAGTCGTGGAGGCTCCTCTGCTTCCTCTCCATGTCGAATAGGGTGAAGTCCGGGGCCTTCTCGCCTATCTCAACCATCTGTCATCGGGTGATCCGTTCGGAACCGCTGGATTTTAACCCGAGGCGGCCGGGGCCTTCTCGATGGGGTACCGGAGCGCGTTCCACGAGTGCATGCCGCCCAGGAGGTTGGAGACGTCCCTGACGCCGTTGCGGCGGAGTATGCTTGCGGCGAGGCTCCCCCTGCCGCCCCAGCTGCAGGTCACCACGACCGGTTTGCCCCCCCGCATACTCCTCGCCACCCCCGCCACGTGACCGACGTAGACGTTCATCGCCCCCGGTATGTGGCCGGAGGCGTACTCGTCCTCCCCCCTCACGTCGAGGAGGGTGAGTCCGCCCCCTCCGAGTGCGTCCTTGAGGTCGGGGGCGGTTATGGCTCCGAAGGACTCCGTGGGCCTCCCACTGTTCCTCCACCCCGCGATCCCCGGGCAGAGGTAGCCGACGACGTCGTCGTACCCCAGCCTCCTGAGGTAGGTCGTCGCCCTCTCGGCGTCCTCCCTCCTCTCCAAGACGAGGATTACCCGCTCGTCGTAGCTGACCGCCCAGCCGGTGTAGTAGGATGCCCCCTCCAGCCAGATGCTGAGGGAGCCGGGTATGTGGCTGGCGGCGAAGGCCTCCGGGTTCCTAGTGTCGACGACGATGGTGTCGGGCTGCCGCCACATGGGCTCGAAGTCCTGGACGGGGAGGTGCCTCGGCTCGGGCGAGTGCTTGAGGAGGGGCGGGCCGCTCAGGTTGAGGCTCTCCATGCGGGTGAAGTAAGGGGGCCTGAGCATCCTGTTACCGAGCCGGTTCCTCACGAACTCATCGCGGTCGAGCCCGAGGAGCGGGTTGGTCCGCCTCTCGACGCCGATGGTGCTCACCTCCCTGTCCCCTATCATGCTCCCGCAGATGCTCCCCGCGGTGTGGGCGGGGTAGACGAGCACGTGGTCCCCGAGGGGGAGGAGCTCCCCGTGGATGCTGTCGAAGAGCATGCCGGAGATACTCTCCCAGTGCTCGGGGCCGGGGAGGTCCGTCCGCCCCACGTCGCCGACGAAGAGGGTGTCGCCGGTGAAGACCATGAAGGGGTCGGGGCCAAGATCCGCGTCCGAGACCGCGTAGCAGACGCTCTCGAATGTGTGCCCCGGCGTCGTCAACGCCTTCACCCTGAGGCTGCCCACGTTGATCACCTCGCCGCCGGTTAGGTTGTGGTCGCCGTAGGAGAAGGGGAGCTCCTCGCTGTGGCATATCTCGGCCCCCAGCGCCTCCTTGAGCTCCACGCTCCCCGAGACGTAGTCCTCGTTCCTGTGGGTCTCGAGGACGTACTCTATGTTGGCGCAGTCCTCGGCGGCGTCCACAGCCTCGAGTGCACGCCCCTCGAGGGGCTGCTCCGCATAATCGAGGAGCTCGACCCGTCGACCCTGATGGGTAGGCTCGTCATAGTCCCCGTCGTCAACACCACCGGCTTCAACGCGCGCACCCCCTACGAGAACCCCTGGGACCACCTAAACCAGAACAGGGTCTGGCCAGGAGACCCGGAGGGGCCCCTCACCAAGAGGGTCGCCCACGCCGTCTGGACAGAGTTCCTCGGCAAGGCGGACGCCGTCGTCGACGCCCACTCCGCCGACCTCGGCGAGGACGCCACCCGGAGCGTCTTCGTCTTCGAGACGGGGGACGAGGCGCTGCGGGGCAGGATGCTCG
>JAUYEB010000157.1 GCA_030691555.1 Candidatus Bathyarchaeota archaeon | reverse complement strand
CGTGGTCGCCGCGCCCACCGCGGACGTGGGATGGCGAGCGGAATCTAGCCTGGTCGGTGGAGGGTCTTGCTGATCTCTTCCAGCAGGCGCTGGGGCGTGAGAGGCTTGTCCAGCAGTTGGTCCACCGGCAGCCAGGTGGGGTCAGGCTGGAAGCGGCCGATGAAGTCCTCCCTGTTGATGCCCGTGACCATCAGGATGGGCGTGGTCTTGAGGCCGGGGATCTGCCGCAGATCGTAGGTGACGTGGAACCCCTCGGTCTTGTAGTCCATCATAACGTCCAAGACGATCAGGTCCGGGTGGTCCTCCGCGGCCTTCTTGAGGCCTTCCTCGCCGCTGAAGGCCACGGCCACGGCGTAACCGTTTGCCTCCAGGACGTCCTTGTTCATCTCATTAAGATCTACGTCATCGTCAATGAGCAGGATTCGTAGTTTTGGTAGCTTGGGTGGCTCCGGTGGCCTGAATGACATGCGTGTATCCTCCTTATTGAAGGTGGGGGGCGACGGGAATCGGAAGGAATACCGCGAACGTGCTGCCCGAGCCCGGCAGGCTTTGAACGGTGACCTGGCCCTGATGGGCATCAGCAATTCGCTTGACGATGGACAGGCCCAGGCCCGTTCCGGCGATGTATCGCGTCTCCGGCGTCGTTACACGATAGAACTCATTGAAGAGATTTGGCAGTGCCGCCGCGGGGATGCCGATGCCGGTATCGGTGACGGCGATCTTCAGGTAGGCGCCATCGGTCTGGCCGGCGATGGTCACCTTGCCTCCCCGCCGGTTGTACTTGATGGCATTGCTCACCAGATTGGTGAAGAGCCGCGAGAGCTCTTCGCGCGACCCCTCTATGCGCGGCAGATCGGCTGGCAGGTCGGTGGTCACGGTGATCTGACTGGCGTCGGCCTGGCCCTTGAGAAGGGCGACGGCCTCGGCCACGGGTTCGGATACCGCCAGCGGCTCCACCTGGCGCTGCACCTTGCGGGTTTCCATGCGAGAGAGGTCCAGCAGATCCTTGATCAGGGCCAGGCAGGCCGAGGTACGTTCGCGGGAGCGTTCCAGCCAGCGGCGCTGTTTCTCGGGGTCCGAGGCGTATCCGGCGAGAATGGTATCCAGGTAGCCTTCAATGGCGCTGAGGGGCGCCTTGAGCTCATGTGAGACCATGGATACGAACTCGGATTTCAGCCTATCCAGTTCTTTAAGGTGGCTGATGTCGCGAAGGAGAACGACAGCGCCCAGGAGCTGGCCCCGCTCGTCACGCACGGGGGCGATGCTGGCCAACACGGTTAGTTGGCCGACCAGCGTTTCCTGCGAGATGAGGGAGCGCTCCGGCGGCGAGCCGGACAGCTCAACATGAATGTGTTCCACCAGGGACGAGTCAGCCAGACAGTCCTGGACGTTGGAGCCGACGGCCGGGAATCGGCGGAAATCGGCGAGGCGTACCGCCGCGGGGTTGTAGAGGACTAGAGTGCCTTCAAGGTTCACCACAAGCACTCCGTCACTCATGGCGTTGATGACCGTGCGCAGGCGTGACTGCTCTGTGGCCAGGGCCAGCAGGTTCTGCTCGCGTTCCTCGCGCAACCGCCGGGCTTCCACGGACAGACGGCGCTTCTCCAACCCCTTTCGCACCAGATTGACGAGCTCTTCGGGACTGAAGGGCTTACGCAGGAAGTCAAAGGCGCCACGCTTCGTGGCCTCCACGGCGGTTTCCAGCGTGGCGTACCCGGTGATGACGACGCAGACGAGATCGGGATCGTGCTGCAGGACACGGCTCAGCAAGTCCAGGCCGCTCATGCCTGGCATCATCACATCTATGAGGAGCAAATCGTAGGGGATGGTTTTCACCAGCGCCCATCCCCCCTCTCCGCTGTCCGCCGATTCCACCAGATAGCCCTCGGGAACCAGGACGCGCTTGCATCCTTCCCGCAGTCCGCGCTCGTCATCTACGACGAGAATTCTGTCATTCACGGGAGTTCACCCTCCCCGGCGTGCAGACAACCAGTCATCTCACGTGGAGGCCAGGCTGGTAAGTTGCAGGCGAGTATCCTTGAGCCGAGTGGAAATGGTGCAGGCCAGGTTCTCCATGATCTGGTAGCACATGCGACAATCGGTGAGACAGAAGTCGCGGACCTGCCGTCCTGGCACGCTGAGCAGGACGGTGGGCTCAACCGCTTTGGCGGAGGCTGTCATTATGTGCGGGGGAACCACCGCAGACCAGCCGAAGGTCTCGCCAGGGCTGATTGTGTCTACCATGGTCTGTTTCCCACCACCGATGTCAATGAGCACCGCGACCCGTCCGCTGACTACGATGTACAGGTCGCTCGCCCCATCGTTCTCCCCGAAGACATACTGGTTGGCCTGGACGGTCACCTGAGATGCGATCTTGGACACCTGAGCGAGCTGATCGTCGGTAAGCCCCTCAAAGAGGCTGGCCGGGCGCAACATGTCAATCGAAACCATGCTTTTCTCCTCGTGTCTGGATTCCCCTGAGTCGGGTAGAGCGGATCAGACGAAGGTGACGTGGAGCATATGCACAGAACAAGAGATGCACGGGTCGTAGGCGCGGGTGAGCATCTCCAAAGCCAGGGTTATCTCGCTCTGGGACTTATCGGCCTGAAGAAGCCTGGGCACCAAGTCGCGCATGTCAAACTCAATGTTGGCCATGTTCATTGTAGTGGGGATGATCAGGTTGTTGGCAGTGATGCGGTTCTGCTCGTCGTAGGTGTAGTCGTGGATGAGCAGTCCCCGGGGCACCTCCACGGCGCCGACGCCGCGGCCGTGCCGGGTTGGCGGGGCCAATGGTTCGTCTTTCAGTCCCCGGCGCAGGAGCTCGTCTATGATGGTGAGCGAATCCTCGGCGGCATGGATGGCCTCCACCAACTGGGCCACACTGATCATGAAGGAGTTGGTGCTGGGTCCGGTCAGTCCGAGCTCTTTGGCGGCCACCGCGGCCATGGGATGGAGTTGGAGGTAGTTCAGGTTGAAGCGGGCCAGGGCTCCCACCATGAAGTTTGGCCTGACAGCGCCGACATGCTTGCACGACGAGTGCTGGACGACGCGCTCCTTTATGCGGTCCAGGTACTCCTGGGGCCGCACGCGCCAGCCGTCGCTGCTAGCGATGTCGCCGTCGTAGAAGGCATATTCCACATCGCTCTTCAGTGCCACGTACTCGGTGGGATTGTCGAAGGCCGGGATCGGCAGGGTCTTGAACAGGTCCACGGTGGCCTGCAGGTCGGGCACGGCGTCCAGGATGCGCTGCTTGATGGCGAGGAGCTCGCTTGCGGTCGGAATGTGCGTGAAGCCGCCGGGCACCAAGCTGATGGGATGCACCGGCCGCCCGCCGATGGTCACGCACATGTCGTTGGCCAGCTTCTTCAGGCGAAGGGCGCGCTTCACCACGTCGGGGTGGCTGGCGGCCAGCGGCAGCACGGACCCCACGCCGAAGAAATCGGGCGCCACCAGGAAGTAGTCGTGCAGCACGTGGCTCTGGATGGTTTCGGCGTCCAGGATCAGCTTCCTCAGCAGCACGGTCTGTTCCGAGGGGGTGATGCCCAGGGCGTCCTCGGTGCCGCGGAGGCTGGCCAGGGTGTGGCCCACGGCGCAGATGCCGCAGATGCGGCAGGTGATCTGGGCCACGTCGTAGTAGCTCTTGCCCAGGAGCATGGACTCAAAGAAGCGGGGCGCCTCAATGATCTCCAGCCTCAGCTCGTCAATGACGCCGTTGCTGGTGTTCACGACGATGTTGGCGTGCCCTTCCACGCGGGTGAGGTAGTGGACGTCAATGTGCATATCTTTCATTTGGCCACCTCCAGGTACCCGTCGAACATGCGGAAGCTGTTGAGTAGCTGGTCGACGGTGAGGCCGCGTTCCTGCAGCAGGCCCTTGTGGGCGTTGAGGTTGGGGTTATCCACCAAGCCGCGGCAGCCAAGGCACTTGTTGCCGAAGGATGGGCAGACGGCGCCGCAGCCGGCGCGCGTGACGGGGCCCAGGCAGGTGAGGCCCTTCTCGAAGACGCAGACGTTCTCGGCCAGCTTGCACTCCACGCAGACGGGATAGTCGGGCAGCCGCGGTGTCTTGCCCATAAGCAGGGCCTTCACCGTCGCCAGCACCTCGTTCTTGTCCACCGGGCAGCCGGGGATGACGGCATCAACCTTCACAACGGCGCTGATGGGTCGCGCGGGGTAGGTATCAAACCAGGCCGCCTTGTCGCCATAGACATAGGCGCGCACCTGGTCCTGGTCAAAGAAGTTCTTCATGCAGTTCACGCCGCCCAGGTGAGCGCAGGCGCCATAGGCCACCAGGATTGCGGCGTGAGAGCGGATCTCCTTGAGGCGCTCTTCATCGTGAGGACGCGTGCAAGCGCCCTCAATGAAGGCCACGGCGTAGTCGTCGGAGCGCTCGGTCATCACTTCGCGGAAGTTGACGGGCTCAATGAGGCTCAGCACGTCCAGCAACTCGTCCTCCAGGTTGGCGATCTGGAGTTGGCAGCCCTCGCAACTGGCGAAATCAAAGAAGGCAACTTTCGGTCTCATGCTCATGGCTATATTTTCGCCTCCTCCAGTCGTTTCAGCTCCGCGTAGCTAAAGACTGGCCCCTTCTGGCAGACGTAGACGTCGTTGATCTGGCAGTGGCCGCACTTGCCAATGCCGCATTTCATGCGCCGCTCCAACGAGAGCAGAATGCGGTCCTCGGGGATGCCTTTTCGGAGGACTTCCTTGACCGCGAACTTGAACATGATGGGCGGACCCACTATAACGGGAACCGTGTTCAGACGGTCCAGCGCTACGAACTTGAACAGGGTGGTGACAACTCCGACGTTGCCGGTCCAGGAGCTATCGGCCAAGTCCACGGTCTGGTAGAACTCCACGTCGTGGCGCGACTTCCACTGCTCAAGTTCGTCGCGAAAGAGGATCTCGGAGGGGTTCTTGGTGCCGTACATAAGGATGACCCGCTTGAAGTCGGGGCGCTCGTCAAGCACGTTCACGATAAGCGAGCGGAGGGGCACCAGGCCCAGCCCGGCGGCGATGAAGAGTACATCGTGGCCGCGCATGGCGTTCAGGTCAAAGCCCCGGCCGAAGGGGCCGCGCACGCCCACGGTGGCGCCGACGGGCTGGCTTGCCAGCGCGGTGGTCAGGTCGCCCACGGTGCGCACGCAGAGCTGGAAATTGGGTCCGCGGGTGGGCGAGGACGAGATGGAGATGGGCGCCTCGCCGTAGCCGAAGACGCTGACCTCCACGAACTGGCCGGGGTCGTGGCCCAGGTCGCTCCCGTCCTTGAAGCGCATCTCGTAGAAGGTCTCCTTCGTGGTGAACTGCTCCTTGCGCACGATCTGGGCGAGCCTGGGGGTGAAGATGGTGCGGTCGATCATGTTATTCGCCCCCCTTGAGCTGGTTGAATACCTCTACGGGATTGATCTTGACCAGGCATTGGCGGGCGCAGCGTCCGCAGCCAACGCAGGCGGTGCGACCGTACTTTTCGTACAGGTACTTCGCCTTGCGATAGAAGCGATGGCGCTGCCGGGAGGCGCGGCTTTCGCGGAAGTTTTCGCCGGTGCCCACCTTGGCAAAGCCCTCCAACTGGCAACTATCCCATACGCGGTAGCGCTCGCCGACGGTCAAGGAGAGGTCCATCTCGTCGTGGACATCAAAACAGTAGCAGGTGGGGCACACCAGGTTGCACGTGCCGCAGGCCAGACAGCGCTCCCCCAGGACGTCCCACAGCAGGCTGTTCCAACTACGTCCCAGGATGCCCGGCAGCTCCTCCACCTTGGCGTCCAGGGGGGAGGGGAAGACCTCTTCCTTATGCCGCAGGAAGTTGCGCAGCTTCACGCGATCCTCGTAGACGGCCTCACGCGCCTTGCCCCAGCCGGTCAGAATCGCCTCGCCCTGGGGAGAGCCGATCTCCACCAGGTAGGCGCCATCCACCGGGGTGAGGAA
>JAUYEB010000105.1 GCA_030691555.1 Candidatus Bathyarchaeota archaeon | reverse complement strand
GAGCCCCTCGCCATCGACATGATAAGGTACGCCATCGACCACGGCGTCAACTACGTCGACTCCGCCTACCCCTACCACAAGGGGCAGAGCGAGATTGTCGTCGGGAAGGCGCTGAGGGACGGCTACCGCGAGAGGGTGAAGCTCGCCACGAAGATGCCCTGCTGGCTAGTCAACACCGCCGACGACTTCGACAAATACTTCGACGAGCAGCTTGGGAAGCTGCAGACCGACCACATCGACTTCTACCTCCTACACGGGCTGGGGAAGGAGCGATGGCCCAAGGTCAGGGACCTGGGCGTCATCAGGTGGGCGGAGAGGAAGATCGAGGAGGGAAAGATCGGGCACCTCGGCTTCAGCTTCCACGACGAGCTCCCCGCCTTCAAGGAGATAGTGGACGCCCACGACTGGACGTTCTGCCAGATCCAGTACAACTACATGGACACGAAGTACCAGGCGGGGACGGAGGGGCTGCGTTACGCGGCGAAGAGGGGGCTAGCCGTCGTCGTGATGGAGCCCATCGCGGGGGGGCGCCTCGCCATCAACCCGCCCGAGGGCATAAGGAAGCTCTGGAGGGAGGGGCACCATGGGTGGAAGCCGGCGGAGTGGGCGCTCCAGTGGGTGTGGAACCAGCCCGAGGTCAGCCTCCTCCTCAGCGGCATGAGCGCCATGCGGCACGTCGAGGAGAACGTCAAGGCGGCGGGGAGGAGCGGCGTCGGCAAGTTCACGGGGGACGACCTGCGCCTCGTCGACAGGGTCGCCGCGAAGTACCGGGAGATGGGCTTCGTCGGCTGCACGGGGTGCCGCTACTGCTCGCCGTGCCCGAGCGGCGTCGCCATCCCCGAGATATTCGCCCTCTTCAACGAGTTCTACATGAAGGACAGGGAACCCACCATCAAGGCGAAGTACAGGGAGCAGCTCAAGCAGGGGCAGTGGGCGAAGAACTGCACCCGGTGCGGGCGCTGCGAGGAGCTGTGCCCCCAGCACCTGCCCATAAGGGACCTGCTACGCGGCGCGGGTCAGGTCTTCGAGATGGATAGGTAGCTGATCCTGGGTGATAGCCAAGGTTTATGATGGCTTCTTTAGACCGAGCTTGGCTTGTGGATACCCTTTCGAGTACCATTTTGATCTCTTTCTAATGGGTTTGGCGACAAAGGCGAGTGGGAGGCTTCGCTTTAGTGACGACTCCCACTCGTTTGCTTTCACCATCATATACGCACTCCAGTAACAATAAACGAGCCAGCATTTAGACACTCTTTTCAAATAATCCTTCTTCGAGAAGAACAGCAGCCAACTTGCGCCACCATAGATAAGAGACTATTTTTTTTCAACGGGGAGGGGATGTTAAATTACCTCTTCCCAGCCGCCTGTGAGGCGGTCGAGGTAGTCGCGCGCCTCGGGTTTTAGGGATTTTCGCCTCTTGTTGAGGTACGCTTTGAGCTTCTCGCCAAGTTCGACGGTCTCCTTGAAGCCCTGCGCCTGTACGTAGGCTTCGACCTCCTCCTGGGGGCGTAGGGTGACGGGCCAGTCGTCGGCGTTGGCTATCCTGACGGCGGCGATTGCCGCGTTGGCGGCGCACTCTCTCATGGCGCGGAGGTTGACCTTGTCTACTGTGTCGTAGCGGGTGTGGCCGAAGCCCCTGCCACCGAGGCGTTTGTTTTCCTCGGGATCGCCCATGCCGGCTGTGGGGACGCCCCTCAGGAAGAATGGCCAGTGGTCGCTGTAGGGGCTGACGCCCTGCCAGAGGGGGACGTCGGGGCCTATCGCGGCTGTGATCTCCCTGAAGAAGGGCTCTAGCTGGGGCCAGCCGTGCAGGTTGAAGCCCTGCTTACCGTACCTCCCCGCGGCGTCGAAGTTCATCATGAAGCGGGTCGCCTCGACCTCCCCGGGGTGGTCGTGGACGTACGCCCTGCTGCCGTAGAGGCCGATCTCCTCCGCGCCGAAGAGTATGAAGCGCATCCCGCGCCTCATCCGCTTCTCCTTTGCTAAGATTCGGGCGATCTCCATTACCACCGCCGCGCCGGTGGCGTCGTCGAGGGCGCCAACGGCTATGTCGTGCCCCTCGTAGTGGGCGCCGTAGACCACGGTCTCTCCCTTTGTCTCTCCGGGGAGGTCAGCGACGACGTTCCACGTGTCGACTTGTAGATTCTTGCAGCTCACGTCGAGGCGGAGCTTCACCCTGCCCTTCCGCCGGAGCACGCGGGCGAGGTAGGTGCCGTCCTCGTAGCTTACGCCTACACCGGGGATGATCGGGCTGATGCCCCCCGTCGGGGGGCCGTAGGCGGGGTAGTGGGTCATGAATATCCACCCCGCGGCGCCGGCGAGTACGCTACGCTGGTACCTCTCGCTCCTGTGCAGGTACCGCGCCATCGTCGGGGGCTGGGCGCTGTTAACGAGCACAATCTTGCCCTCGATCTCGGATTTCCCCTTCTCGTAGACGTCGACGGCGCCGTCACCTATGTCTACTAGCTCCGCCTCGACCACTCCCCCGGCGGTCATGGGGAGCCCGATGCAGGGTATCTCCTTGCGCCTCGGCTCGAGTACGGTTATTGTGGAGGGCCCCCTGATCCAGCCGGGTATCGTGAACTTCTCGAGGTGTACGTCCTCGAGGCCGTAGGCCTCCAGCCTCCCCGCCATGTACTCGCAGGACGCCTTATCATCCCCCGAGCCCGGCCACCGCGAATCGTAATCATCACAGAGGGTGGTCACGTTTTCGAGGGTCTCGGCGCTCCCATAGGCCTCGCCGAGGATGCGCCGGTCAATATCCGGGTAAGATTTGGGCATGCCAATCGAGTAGAAGTCGGTTGGATGAGTTGAAAAGACTGCTGAGGGGCGGTCGGGATGCTTTTTAAGGCTGGCACCTCGAATCTAACAGAACACGGGGATCAGCCTTGGACTTCGACATCGAGCGATACACCCCCATGCCAGTCGCCTACGAGCTACGCTACATGATGCTGAAGAAGCTACGCGAGGGCGAGGACCCCCTGCCCGACATAGAGGGGAGGGAGGGGACAAAGGCGGACGTCATCAGGGCCGTCCTGAGCAACAGCTACCCCTACCTCGTCAGCAGGGAGGGCACCGGGAAGACGCGCCTCGCTGAGAGCCTAGCCAAGCTCCTCCCACCAGTCCCGAAGATCAAGGGCTGCCCCTACAACTGCGACCCCAAATGGCCCGAGGAGTGGAAGTGCCCCAACTGCCAGGACGAGGAGGAGCCGGAGATCGAGATCATCTCGGGCATCCAGCGCTACAGCAGGATACAGGGCAACGAGTACACTAACGAGGCCAAGATACTCGGGGTTAAGGACATCCAGGCCATTGTGCAGGGGGAGAGTCCGACGGATCCCCGCGCCTTCATAGGCACCGGCGTACTCAGGGGCAACCGGGGCGTCGTCTGCGTCGACGAGCTCCCCGCCATACCCACGAAGGTCCAGGTCCTATTCCACCCCATGCTCCAGGAGGGCAAGATAGTCCTGGAGGAGTACAACTGGGTGCGCCCCATCGACATATTCTTCGTGGCCACCGGCAACCCGACAGGCTTCAGCCACGTCAACAGGGTCCCCGAGCCCCTCCTCGACAGGCTCGAACTCATCCCAATGGCGCTCCCCGAGGAGGACGTCGAGAGGGAGATAATGCTCAAGGAGGGCTTCAGGGTCCACGAGGAGTTCTTCCTCGAAAAGACGAAGAGGAGGGAGGAGGAGCCCATCTACGCCAAGCCGGAGGAGCTGAGGCGCCGCGCGAGCGCCCCATGGTGGGTCGTCGACGCCGTCGAGAAGACCGTCCGGTATACGAGGGGCTGCCCCAACATAGACCGAGGCAGCAGCATCAGGGGCACCATAAAGAGCCTCGACCACACGCTCAGCTCCACGGAGCGGTGGGGGAGGCGCGTCGCTGGCCTCCTGGAGGCCGCCGAGGGGTTGAAGCTCGCCCTCAGGGGAAGGATAAGGCTCCGCGCAGACCTCGTCGGATTCGACGACAGCCCCGCCGCCTTCATGGTGAAGAACGACGAGGTCGTCGAGGACGTCCTCTGGTACGCGGCGCGCGACGTCGGCGCCACCATACTCAAGGGAGTCGACGCCGACCCGCGCCAGCTCGCGGGGGAGATAAACGCCGCCCTCGCCGGCGGAGACGTGCTCGACAACCTCCCCGACCACGGGGCCGCCCACCGCGCCGTCCGCTTCATGGAGGAGAACCAGCCCTGGGAGAGCCCCAGCCTCGTCAGCGGTCTCGGCGACCTCATCAGGGACAGCCCCGAGGCCGTCGACCCGGAGACGCTCCGCGACTACAGGAGGAGCGCCCTAGAGCTCCTCGCCCACGCCCTCGTCTCCAACAAGCTCGTCGACGCCAAGATCGAGGAAGCCTACGCCCCCA
>JAUYEB010000064.1 GCA_030691555.1 Candidatus Bathyarchaeota archaeon | reverse complement strand
ATCGTTACTTCCTCCTTGGAGGTATCCACGCGCACCACCTTCGCCTGCATTCCCTTGAAGGGCCCGGCTACGACGTCCACCAGGGTGCCCTCGGCCAGGCCCTCGATGGCCGGCTTCGTCTCCAGGTAGTGCTCGACCTCTGCGGGCGAGACGGTCCCCTGGATGCGCTCCCTGGCATACCTGACGCCTCGTATGAGCTCGTCGACCATGTGAGGGTTGACGCTCTCAATGATTATGTAGCCCTTCAGCTCCGCCGGCGCAAGTATGGCCAGGACTGAAATGTGCTCGATCTTCGCCTTGTCGGCGAGCATCTCTGCAACAGTCCTCTCCTGGCCGTTTGTAACCTTCACCGCGAAGAGCTGGGTCTGGGGCTTGTCTGGCACATCTGCCACGTCCGGTTGCACCGTAAGCGTAAGCGGATGGCTCATATTAATATTGCTAAGTTTGGAAAAAGGTCTACGCGACGGGCTGCAGAACGACCGCCATGAGGCGTATGATGTAGCCGATGGCCCCGAGGACGCCTATGCCGAGCAGAACGATCTTCACGCTCAGGCTGTAGGTCTTCCAGTCGGGCTTGTTGATGGTCACTAGGAGCCTCTTCGCGCTGTCTATGAAGTCGCTCACGCCCATGGCTTATCGCCCTGTGAGGGGCGCGGTGTCCTTAAATCCTTTACGAATCCCCGAGCAGCTTCTCGGCGAACCAGCCCGCGTCGAAGGGCTGGAGGTCGTCGTACCCCTGCCCGACGCCGACGTAGATCACCGGCTTCCCCGTCAGGTAGCTGACGCTCAGGCTCGACCCACCCTTGGCGTCGGCGTCGACCTTGGTGAGGATCGCCGCGTCGAAGCCCACGGCCTTGTTGAAGGTGAGAGCCTGCTCCGTCGCGTCGTTGCCTATGAGGCTGTCGAGGATCATTATGGTGAGGTCGGGCTGGACGACGCGCTTTATCTTCGTCAGCTCGTCCATGAGGTTCCGGTTGGTCTGCATCCTGCCCGCGGTGTCGATGAGGACGGCGTCCACGCCCTTCGCCTTGGCGTGCTGGACGGCGTCGAAGCCCACCGCCGCGGCGTCGCTCCCGTACTGGTGGCGTATGACCTTGACGTCGAGGCGCCTCGCGTGCTCCTCCAGCTGCTCTATCGCCCCCGCGCGGTACGTGTCGCCGGACGCGAGGACGACGCTGAATCCGTTCTTCTGCAGGAGCTGTGTGACCTTGGCGATGCTCGTCGTCTTGCCCGTGCCGTTGATCCCCACGAACAGGACTATGTAGGGGCGGCCCTGCCTCTTCGCCTCGCCCACGGCCTTGACGAGGTCGACGCCCTTCCCCGTCTGCATGACCGCCTCGATGGACTCCTTGAGCGCCTTCTTCACGACGCCCGACTTGTCGCCGAAGCGGCTCGCCTCCATGCCGACGAGGCGCGTCCTCAGCTCCTCGCAGACCTTCTCGGCGACCTGGACGGAGACGTCGCTCCCTATGAGCTGCATCTGCAGGTCCCAGACCAGCGGCTCAAGGTCCTTCTCGCTGAGACCCGTCTTAGAAATCTTCTCTACTATGCCCTTGAGGCCCTGCCTGAGCTTATCGAACACCGGCGGCCCCACCCTGGAGTTCGGCCGAGAGCCTGTTGCCTACTTCCTGGTGGCTCTGCATCTGGGCGAGGACCTGCCCCAGCTGCTCCTCCACCGCCGTCGCCGTCTTCTCGACCTCCTCGAGGCGCTTCTGGACGTCCTCGAGGGCCTTGGGTAGCTCCATCTCGATGGAGACGTCGGCGCCGACGCCGACGATGACCTTCTCGAGGGAGGCGGTCTTGGCGTGGACGAATGCGCCCCCGCCGACTGGGACGAGCAGGGGCGTGTCCTCCTTGAGCCCCTTCATGTCGTCGAGGCTCTGCTGGCTCATGCGGAGCTCAGCCTGGGCGTTCGTGAGCACCTGCAGCCTCTGCTGGAGGACCTGCGCGGTCCCCTCCATCATCTGAAGCTCGTATAGAATGCGTCGGAGCACGTCCTCTTTGCTCTGGGAGGCCAATGCTAGTTACCCGCCTTCTTCTCCTCGGGCTGGACCTCTTCGACGCTGAAGATGGTGATCTGGTTGCGCTTGGCGCGGTGGCGGCTGCCCATCTCGGTGTAGACACGCTCGACGGCGTGCTCCATCTTGACCGCCCTGATCTCCTGGCTGAAGGACATGGGGACGAAGAACTTCTGCTTGTTCACCTCGCCGGTGACTCGGAATATCTTTACTTCGCTCATTCCTTCTTCTCAGCCTCATCCTTTGCTTCTGCCTTAGCCTCTACCTTCGGCTCTTCCTTGGTCTCGGCCTTGGGCTCCGCCTTCTTCTCGGCCTTTGCCTTCGGCTTCGCCTTGGTCTTCTCCTTAGCCTCCGCCCTGGCTTCCTTGGCCTCTGCCTTGGCGTCGACCTCGGCCATTGTGACTGTTACGTTGCCCTCGTCGTCCTTGGTCATCTTGACCCTGATCTTGTGGGGTGGACTCTTGATGCCCCTGGCCCAGATGGTCTCGTTTACGGAGGTGTCGACGGTCACTGTCGTCGCCTTCATGTGGCGCTTTGCGAATGCCTTGAGGACCATCATGGCCCTCTCGCTTCGCCTGTACCGCTGGGCGTTCCATGCCTCCTTGAGAGGGACCGTGTAGATGCGTTCAAGTTCAGACATGTTTCATCAGTCCTTGAGTTTCCTGGTGCGCCATGCGCGTACGCTCTTGGGGCTCCAGCGTACCTTACCGTTGGTCTTCGCAATGATCCATGCGGGGACCGACCTGCTGGACTTGCCCGCCTTGATGAGGCGGAGCTTGTACGCGAGCGGCTTGTTTCTTGCCATCGTTATACTCTCCTTATGCTTATGTCCCTCTTCTTCTGCTGCCCCTCTATCTGGACGAGGAGCTTCTTCAGCTGGTCGTCCGTTACGGGGAGGGGTACCCTTCCCGCCTGGGCGAGCTGGACGAGTTCGAGTTCGAGCTGCTGGCCGAAGTCGGGGCGCACCATCTTGATGTTTGCGAGTCTCTGCCTCGCCTCGGGGGTCAGGAGCCTTCGCATCAGCGCCTGTTTCTGGGCCTCGGCGTCGGCTGTGGCGCGCTGCTGTTCGGCGCCCTGCTGCTGCCGTGCCTGAAGCTCAGCCATTCGTTGTGCCTTGAGCCTTTCGAGCTCCTCGTCCCTCGACATCGGCGTCTCCGCCTAGTATGCCTTTAGCTCTGGCTTTTCCCTTTCCAGGTCCTTCTTTATCTGGGTCGACATGGCGTCGATGAGGCTTCGCCCCTTATTGCTTACGACGCGGCCGGATTTCTCCACCTTGTCGACGAGGCCCGCCTTCTCGAGCTGCTGGAGCGAGATGCGTATGATGCAACCGCCCGCCTTGGCGTGGTGGGCCGGTGAGTTACCAACCCTCTTGCGTCCGCCGTACTCTCCCCTCAGCCTCTGTACACCGATGGGTTCACCGTTCATGTAGAGTTTCCTGAGTATGGAGGCGGTCCTGACGTACCACCAGTCTGGCACCTGTGGCACCCTCTCGACGTGGCTGCCCGTCTTCACGTGGGCTGCCCACTCGGGGGGGGTGACTTCCTTCATGTTCTCCTTGATGTAGCCGCTCAGTTTTCCTATGAGCACGTCTGCTGGCACGTCGTACGCGGTCGTCATCTCGTTCCCTTTTCCCAGATGCTATTCTATCGGTGCGGGGACCGGCATATATAGGTGTGCCTTTCCCCGCTTTTTAGCAACTGTTAACCACGCCCTCCAAATTTAAAGGTTTAGCCGAGGCGTTCTCATCCCACCGCGGCCCGATAACGCGGGTGGGGGCGGGGTTGGCCGAGTCCGACGGCTGGGAGAGCCTCTCCGTGTGGCCGCCTCG
>JAUYEB010000055.1 GCA_030691555.1 Candidatus Bathyarchaeota archaeon | reverse complement strand
TGCGTCCACTCGTGGGGCTCACTCCGCGCCAGGTAGTCCTCGGCCGCCCTCACGAAGTAGACCTCGTCGAAGCATGTCTCGTCCCTGAACGTGGGCGGGTACTCGAACAGCCCCTGCTCGTCGAAGAGCCTCGCCACGCCGGCGTCCTGCGGGTCGTCCCCCCTCCACGTGACTATGGGGATCGTCGCGCCTGCGTTGTCCACCGCCACCACCTCGTAGATGTCCTCCCCCACCCAGAAGTAGACCCTGAGGGAGTCGGTCACGACGTCCAGCTCCGTAGAGTTGATCCACTTGTAGTAGCCCCCATCGTTGACGTAGCCGACGGTCTTCCACCCCCCACCCGTGCTCTGCGAGACCACGGCGGTGACGTTGTTGGTGTCGCCGTTGACGTAGAGGTAGAGGGACCTGACGCTCGTGTTCCCGGGGAAGGTGACGTAGACGTTCTCGGGCTTCAGGCGCCAGCCAGTCGACGGCGTGCCAGCGCCGACGTTGAATGCGGCGACGACGAGGAAGGCCACGCTGATCACCAATATCGCCGCGGCGTCTCTCCTACCAAGCATCAGTCCAGCCCCGCCGGTGTGACGAGCATAGGTGCTGATTGGCCCTGTTTTAATTTATCCAGAGCCGACGTACCCCTACTCGACGCCCGCCTTCACGGCGGGGCACTCCTCCTCGACGGTGGAGGCGCCGTACCCCCTCAGGACGTTCTCGGTGTCGATCTTCCTTAGGACGGGGATCTTCACGTCGCTCATGCTCGTGGGTTTCACCTAGTTCAACTGTCGCTCCGCGTCGAAAAACGCTTCACCCGGGCTCGATCCGTGGAAAAGGGGGTGGGCGCGCTCGCCCGTAACATTTGACGGCGTTCACCGGAAACCCCCCTCGCCGTGGTGGATCGGTTTAAGAAGAGCCGATCCTAAAACTTAATCGCAGGTGAAAAAAAATATGAGCTCAAAGTTACGAACACTGTTGGTTTCCGCATCGCTCGTGTTGATGCTCGTGTTGCCCTCTATAGCCATCGCGTCGATCAACGACTCAGACGGCGACCAAATCGACGACTCCCTGGAGCTCAGGATGGAGAGGAAGATGTTCCTCGAGACCGAGGCGTACAAGGTCAAGGTCCACTCCGAGTTCCGGAACGCCACCAGGCAGAACGAATGGGAGTTCCAGCTCTCCACCGATGAAGGCGTCAAGCTCGAACTCGGATTCAGCACAAGGATCAGCGCCTTGAAGCGCGAGATCGAGTCCGAGCTCGAGCTGTACAGGCTGTTCGAGTTCGCCGACGCAGACGGAGACGGGATGCTGACCGCCGGCGAGGAGCTCCAGACAATCGACCTCCGCAGCGTGTCCTTCAGCATGCCCAGCGTGACAAACATCACGTCGCAGGACGGCGAGAAGGGCTACCGGCTATCTGCACAACTCCTCAACCAGGCCTACGCCCTAAAGGTTTTCGCCGACTTCTTCCCGAAGCACGCCCTGATAGACGGCGCAGCCGTCACGCCGACCGAGGCGAAGGTCACGTTCACTATGAGCGGCTTCCAGTACACCAGACCCAACAGCCAGCTCGCCCTCAGGCTCAAGATAAGCTCCGAGAGCGAGATGGGGGAGAGTCAGGACCCGGTGGGCGGTGAGAGCGAGGTCCACATACGTTCCGCCAACGCCACCGGCTTCTTCTCCTGGTTGACCGACGCGAAGATAGACTCCGTCCCCAAGCCCGTGAAATCCAGCGTCACCACCACCCTGAAGGGCAGGTTCATAACCCTCAGCTACCCGAGGGGCACGGAGATCATCCACGACCCCAAGCTCGGCGTCGCGACCACCTCAGCGCCTAGCACAGACGTCGACAACGACGGCGTCGACGACTCCCTAGAGACCGCCGAGGAGCGCCACGAGCTGACCGAGACCACGACGGAGTACGCGAAGATCCACTCCGAGTTCCGCAACGCCACGACACAAAACGAGTTCGAGATGAAGATCGCCTCCCTCGAGGGGATAAAGCTAGAGCTGGGCTTCAGCACCGAGATCAACGCCGTGAAGCGCGAGATCGAGTCCGAGCTCGACTTCTACAAGCTAGTCGAGTTCCTCGACGGCAACGGCGACGGCCTCCCCCAGCCGGGCGAGGAGGTCCAGTCGATCGATCTAAAGGCGAAGACCTTCACGACGCCGACGATAACCCCGATGACCTCACAGGACGGCGAGAAGGGCTACCGGCTAGAGACCCACCTCGTGAACGAGGCCTACACGCTACAGGTCACGGCCGACGTCTTCCCCAAGTACGCGAAGGTAGACAACGCGCTGGTCAAACCCACCGAGTCAAAGGTCACGATAACCATCAAGGGCTTCCCATACACAGGGCCCAACACCCAGCTGGCGCTCGTCGCGAAGATGAGCTCTGAGAAATCCATCGAGGAGAGGTCCGGGACGACCGAGAAAGAGGTCTACATCAAGTCCGCAAACGCCACAGGCTTCTTCTCGTGGGCCCCCGAGGCGAAGGTCGACGGCGTGGCCAAGCCCGTAAAGTCGAGCGTGACAAACACCCTCAACGGCAAGATCATAACCATCGCCTACCCGCGTGGAGCCGAGATAGCCCACGACCCCAAGCTGGGCGTGTCGGTGGCCGCGACGACCGTCCCCGGCGGAACCACCCAGCCAACCGACCCGCTCGACGCCATCCGAAGCGACATCTCCAACCTCGGGTCGAGCATAGACGACAAGACCACCTCGATGTCGGGCGAGATAGACTCCCTCAGCAGGGGCGTGACCTCCGTCTCAGACGACGTGACCCAGATGCGTCAGACAGTCGACGGCCTCTCCACCATCGCCTACGCGTCGACCGGCATGGCGATCATCGCTATCCTGGCCGCGGCATACCTGTTCTTCAAGAAATAGGGCGAATCTCCCCCCCTTTTTCCACGCCTCTCCCGCCCTAGCGTCGGCCCTTTAGGGTCTACCCGAGGCGGCGCCCCGGCTCGGGCGTCGAACGGCTTCCCCCCCCGGGTCCCGGGCGAGGACGACCCACGGGGCAACCATTGGAGGTGCCTATCGGGAGCGGCTGTGTCAGGACATAACCGGGGCCGTCGACGGGGCGATCCGCCTCACCGGCCAAGGGGGGGACCCGGGTGGCTGCATGATCTCGACGGTGACCGGAAAATGACCCGGAAACGGCTCCGATGACCAAACATCCGTGCCCAAAGCGAGACGATTAGACACGTTCAACCACGGACGGCTCACGAGGTGAGTTGGTTGGTGCCGCTGGTGTGATTTGAACACACAACCCCTCGGTCTTCAGCCGAGCGCTCTCCCAGGCTGAGCTACAGCGGCGCGACAAACCATAGGCTGGGGGATTTGATATAAAGATTTTCTTCACTCGGTCGGGTGCTCATGACCCTTCCTTGATGGGGAAGGGTAACTCTTCGGCTATCTTCATCGTCGCCTCGACGTGCCTCTCCTCGAAGCCCGCCTCTCGGAGCGCCTCGCCCAACCCGTCCAGCTGCGTGGCCTCTACCACACTCGCCTCGATGAACCTAACGATGCGCCGGGCGTCGTAGTAGCCCACAGCGCTCCTCAGCTCCCTGTAGAGGGCCCTCTTAAACAGGCGGCCGAGCATCATCGACTCCCTCCCTGTACGTCTGCTTGCTGATCTTCTGGTCAGCCTTCCCTATCGCCAGGAGCGCGCCGTGGATGAGCGCCTCGGGCCTCGGCGGGCACCCGGGGACGTAGACGTCGACGGGTATCGCCTTGTCGACGCCCCCCAGGGCGGTGAAGCTGTCGTGGCATATCCCTCCCCCGCAGGCGCAGTTGCCGATCGCTATAACGAGCTTCGGGTCGGGCGCCGTCTCGTAGGCGTTCATGAGGGTCCCATATGACTGCCTCGTCACGGGTCCGGTCACGAGCAGGATGTCGGCGTGCTTAGGCGAGGGGACCCGCCTCATCCCGAACCTCTCCACGTCGAAGTAGGGCGTGAGGGTGTCGACTATCTCTATGTCGCACCCGTTGCACCCGCCGGTGTTCACGTGGAACACCCACGGGCTCTCACCGAAACTCTTCCTAGCCTTCCCGGCCTCGTCAGGACTCATATCGGGCCTCCCTGTAAGCATCCGCCAGCGCCTCCCCCCACTTCCTCCTCCTGCAGTCGGGGCAGAGCGTTATAACGTCCCTGAAGTCGTCCGAGTAGCCGCCGGAGAGCTCCGAGTACTCCGCGGCCGTCTCCTCCAGGACCCTCCTGGTCGTGAAGTACTTCCCGCAGCCGCTGCAGGCGACGCGCCGCAGCTGCAGCTCCACCTCCAGGTCCTCCCTGTTGGTGGTGGCGAGCTCGTACTCGTCTGAGAGCCTTATGGCGTCCTTCGGGCAGACCTCCTCGCAGAGGCCGCACATGAGGCACCTGCCGTAGAAGAGCCTCAGCGTCCACGTCCCCTCGGCCTCCTCGACGGTGAGGGCGTTGGCGGGGCAGGCCGTGGCGCAGCCGCCGCAGCCGATGCAGGCGTCGAAGTCGAGCACGGGCCGGCCCCTCAGCCCCTCGGGGGGCGGTGTCCTCTCGGCGGGGTACCTGCGGGTGACCCGCCCCCTGACTAAGCCGATCTTCAGCAGCTTCAGTATCCCGCTCACGCGCGCCACCCCCGGAGCTCCTCCCCCGAGACGAGCCTCTGCTTCCCGCTCGCCTCGTCGACGACTATCACCCTCTCGGCGCAGGAGATGCAGGGGTCGATGCTGCCGATGATCACTGAGGCGTCGGCGAGCGTCTGCCCCTTTAACATGATCGGTGCCACTGGAAGGTTAGCGTAGGTCGGCGCCCTGACGCGCCACCTGTAGACGGTGTCCTCCCCCCCTGTTATCAGGTAGTGGACGTCCGTCCCCCTCGGCCCCTCGACCAGCCCGACTGATGCGACGTCGGGGGGGATGTACTCTATGGGGGCGTGCACGGGGCCCCCGGGGAGGCCCTCTAGCGCCTGCTTCACCAGCTTGATCGACTCGAACGTGTCGTAGGCCCTGACGATGGTCCTGGCGAGGACGTCCCCCTCCTCCCTGACGGGGGTCTCGAACTCCAGTTGCCCGTACGCCTCGTAGGGGTAGTCCCTCCTCGCGTCCATCGAGACGCCGGAGGCCCTAGCGAGGGGGCCCATCACCGAGTGCCTCCTCGCCTCCGCCTCGGTGAGGGGGCCGACGCCCTCTAGCCTCGCCTTCAGCGTGCCCAGCCTGAGGGCGGCGTCGAGTAGCTCCTCGTACTCCTCCAGGATGGTCGAGACCTCACGCAGGGCTGTCTCCCTCTTGTCCTCCCTTATGTCCCTCCTGACGCCGCCGGGGACTATCATGCCGTACTGCTTCCTGTTCCCCGTGAGGAGCTCGGCGAGGAACATTATCCTGTCCCGGACCCTCCAGAACTGCATGAGGCCGGTGTCGAATCCGACCATGTGGGATGCGACGCCGAGCCAGAGCAGGTGGCTGTGTATCCTCTCCATCTCGAGCACGGCGACCCTGATCCACTTCGCCCTCTCCGGGGGCTCGAAGCCGGCTGCCCTCTCCAGCGCCTGCGTGTACGCCTCGGCGTGGACGGAGCCGCAGATGCCGCAGACCCTCTCCGCGATGAAGGGGACGGTCTCGTATGTCATGCGGGTCTCCGCTATCTTCTCGAGGCCCCTGTGGTTGAAGCCCGCCCTGAGGTCGACGCCCGCGATCCTCTCGCCGTCGACGTGGAACCTGAAGAAGATGGGCTCGTGTATGGCGAAGTGGTAGGGGCCGTAGGGGACTATGTTGAACATCGCCGCGTCCTCGGGGGCGGTGAATGTGAAACCGGCGTCGCGCCTGAGGGGAGGGGGCGCCTCGCTCTTGAAGTCCTTCCTCATGGGGAAGAGGTCGTCGGGCCAGTCGTCGGATAGCAGTAGCTTCCTAGGGTTGGGGTGGCCGACGGGTGTCAGCCCCAGCGACTCCTTGACCTCCCTCTCGTACCAGTCGGCGCAGGGGACGAGGGGGGTGACGGAGGGGAAGGACTCGTCCCCCTTCCGGACACTCGCCCTGAGGACGAGTAGTAGGCCCCGGTCGTACCAGCCGAGGACGTGGTCGATAACGTACTGGTCGAGTGAGGCGGTGTAGTCCGTCCCGGCCATCGTCATGTGCGTGCCGGCCAGGGCGCCGAGGGCATATTCGACGACCCGCGGCACATCCTCCTTCCCGAGTTCGAGCAGTAACAGTTTCTCCCGCAGCTCGGTGACACCCCTTATGCATCCGGGGAACCTCTCGCTCAGGGCGTCGACTATGTCGTTTTTCGTTCACATTCACCTCGCGCCGGGCACGGCGTAGACGAGTACGAGTGCTACCAATGAGATTGCAAGAACCACGGCGTAGAACCTGGACGCCTCGACGAGCCTGTACCTGGCGCTCAGGGACTCCGCCAGGGACACCACGATTGTGCAGAGGAGCACGGAGGCCAGATAGAGGGCAACGACCGTCGCCGAAAAGCCTTCGCCCAAGGAGCCGGGTGGCAGGAGGGCCGTGATGAAGAACTTGGGGATCGAGAAGAGGGCGAGGCTCCTTACGCAGAGGCCCAGCTTCATCGCCGCGAGCGGCGGGCCGCCGTACTCCATCAGGGGCCCACCGGACAGCTCCGACTCGGCCTCGGCGACGTCGAAGGCGGCGAGGACGCTGAGGAGATACGCCGCCGCTGCGACCAGCAGCGGAACCCCGAAGCCCACGCCGATGGGCGCATCGTCCAGGGTGGTCGACCCCCTGAAGACTATCAGGGCGGTCAGCGAGACTATGATGGAGGGCTCCACGAGCGTGGCGAGGATGACCCCCCTCGAGCCCCCCACGACGCCGTAGGGGTTCCTGCTCGCGCTCCCCGCGGCGGCGAAGGCGAAGGCCGACAGGACGACGAGCTCGATGAAGACGACGCCGCCCCCCTCGATGGGCGACTGGGTTGTCACCGTCGAGATGGTGGCGAACATCGCGAGCGACAGAGTGAGCGTTAGGGCCGGGAGGACGGAGACGAGGAACCCCGCCCCCTCGGGCGGGATAGTCTCCTTCCTGAGCAGCTTGACTATGTCGTGCCAGGACTGGGTGACGGGTGGGCCCGCCCGGTTCTGGAGCCTCGCGGTGATAACGCGGCGGAGGCCGTCGACGAGGGGTGCGGCGATTATCGCGAGCACTACGTTGAGGGCGAGTATGGCGATGTTCACAGGAGCACCTCCAGGATGACGAGTGCCGCGACGGCGGCGAGGGTTACGAGCGGGTTGACCCTCCCCAGCGCCTCGGTGGCGCCCTCGTCGGGCACCCTGACCCGATAGATGGGCCTGAATATCTCCCCCCAGGAGGTGAACACCTCCCCCCTAGGGCCCTGCAGTTCCCCGATCCTCGCGTAGCCCGTCGTCCACGACCTCGCCTTGCCCGGCTTGGCCCCGAGTGTGAACGCGAAGGAGAGGGCGACCGCGATGAGCGCAAGCATCAGGAGCACGTTCAGCGGCTCCATGACCGTCGACACCCTGCCGATCGTCGAGTATGCGCCGAGGGACCACGCCGGGGCCAGGGCGATGAGGGCGTTTCCGCCCGAGAGGGCGGCTACGGCGACTCGCCGAAGCCCGCTGGCTGGGGCCACGCCGCCGGAGACCCCCTCGAAGACGAGGGTGTAGCCGCGGAAGAAGACCGCCAGCGACGCCGCGGCCACGACGAGCGTGGCGCAGCCGAGGGCGACGAACCAGGCGTCGCCGCCTAGGCCGACCCCGATGGAGACCTCGCCCCCAAGGCTAAGCATGGTGAACAGGACGAGGTAGGTGACGAGCGTGGAGGCCGCCTCGACCCTCATCGCCGTGGATAGGCCGCCGAACTCGAACAGGCCGCCCGCCTTCTCGGGGAGGCCGCCGTGGACGCGGAGCACCACGGCGAGGCTGAGCACGGTTGGGAGGAGCAGGTAGAGGAACAGCGCGTCGAGAGCCCCCAGCGACGCGGAGGCGAGTAGGAGCCCGAAGGCTATCTGGTGGATCGTCGAGTAGAGGTCGGCGAACCCCCTCGCCTTCATACCCCTGAAGACGCCGACGAACATCATGAGGACCCCGAGGGCGGTCATGAGGGGGGCGACGGGCGCGAAGGCGGCCCGCTGCCCGTTCAGGTTGAGCAAGGCTATCAGGGCGACGAGCACGCCGACGGACTTGTAGCGCGCGTATAGCTCGGTTGACAATTTCTGGAAGGGGGGAGCACCGACCAGCATCAGCAGGAGGGGCGCGGCCGCGAAGGTGTACCCGAGGTAGCCGAGGATCATTGTTAGGGGGATGGCGATGAGCGCGTAGAGCGCGGCCCTCCCGTGGCTCCCCTTCGCGGCTAGGGCGGCGACGAGTAGTAGCGCCAACGCGGTTAGCGGCAGGTTCCCGGGAAGGGGAGCGACGCCCACCAACGTGGTCAGCGAGAGCACCCGCGGGTCGCTCGCCGGATCGAGGAGTAGGATAATCGACGAGAAGATGATGAGCATCTGGGGGAACTGTAGCGTGAGGGCGCCCGTCGCTCCCATCAGGAGTAGCGCCGCCCCCGCGCACGCGAGGGCGATTCGGGCAATCCGCCTACTGTAGAACTGTATCAGGGCGGGCGCCGCGAGGATCGCGAGATAGGCAGGTTCCATAGTTAACGCTCCCTCTGGATCACCCTCTTCTCGGTGAGGAGCTTCACCGCCCTGCTCCTCGAAGCCTCGACGACCTCCCCGTATTCGCCGCACAGTATCGCCCCGGTCGGGCATAGCTCGACGCAGGCAGGCGCCAGGCCCTCCCTGGCCCGGTCCGAGCAGAGGTCGCACTTCGTCATGAGCCCCCTCGCCTGATCCACGTCGGGCACGCCGAATGGGCAGGCCGCCACGCACAGCTTACAGCCCACGCACCTGTTCCTCGTGAGGCGGACGGGGCCCTCGGCGTCCCTGTGGAGCGCCCCGGTGGGGCATACATCCACGCAGATCGGGGTCGTGCAGTGCAGGCAGGTTATGGGGACGAGCACGCCGTCGCCGGTCTGGAGCATCTTCGCCC
>JAUYEB010000282.1 GCA_030691555.1 Candidatus Bathyarchaeota archaeon | reverse complement strand
AGGCGATCACGGAAAAAGGTTTAATCCCCTTCAAGTTCTCCGAAATGGAAGAGATCAACGTCTCCGAGCCCACGTCGGTAAAGGCTCAGATGGTCAAGTCGGCGACGGAGGCCGCTACGATGCTGCTGAAGATCGACGACGTGATAGCCTCCATGAAGTCAAAGCCTCCGACCGGTGGGCCGGGAGGAATGGAGGGCGGTATGCCGGGCGGCATGCCCCCGATGATGTAGTGAAGATTAAACTGAAGGGTCTGTTTGTCTGATAACGTCCAGATTGGACCCCCGAAGCTGACGCGCTTCGAGAGGGTGAGGATCGTTGGGGCGAGGGCGCTCCAGCTCTCATTGGGCGCGCCTATGCTCATCGAGCTGCCGCCCCGCGTCAGCGACCCATTCGACATAGCCCTGGCGGAGCTGAAGGAGGGGGTCCTCCCGATGACCATCAGGAGGACGCTCCCAGACGGGAGCTATCAGGACATATCCCTCGTCGACCTCATGCCGCCGAAGGAGAAATAGAACTCTTTTCTCGCCGAACACAGTATGGGAGTCAAGTTGGCACTAAACGACGGAGTTCTGGAGGAGTACATTCGCTCTCCTCGACCGTGGGGACTCCGTTTCCGATGTAGCTGATAAGCTGAAGATTGATCTGACTCTGGCTTGGGCTCTAGGGGGAGACCGGACCCCCGGCTGGTCACCAGATAAACTTGCAGAAATACCGTCGGTATCGTCGGCGACGGGGCCCCTTCTACCCATAAGAAACCTTCTAATTTAGATAGAAGTAAAAAAAGCAGTAGCGTCTTAACTTGGTCAGGTCACTTTCTCCACTAGGCCATCGGGAGAGGGGCTCCTACCTCGCCGTGAGCCTCAGTGTTCCTTAGCCGAGACACACACACGCCTCGGCTACCCCGAGCAGCCGCTTGACTACTCGACCGTCTGGCAGTTCCGGGAGCGCCTCGCCGCGACGCGCACCGACGAGCTGGTGTGGCGGGAGCTTCAGAGGCAGCTCGACGAGCGGGGGCTCCGCGTCAGGAAGGGCGTCGCCCAGGATGCCTCGATCATTGAGGCGGATCCGGGTCAGAGCAGCGGCAAGCCTCGTGGGGATGATGCCTTGACTCGGAGGAGCCGGGATGGGGACTGGGCGAAGCGGCTGAAGGAGTCGTTTTTTGGGTTTAAGCTGCACGTGAAGACGGATCTCGACCACGCGCGCGCGCTGAGGACTAGATGAATCCATCTGACCCTTAAGATGGTAGCGGAGGGGAACCTTTTTCTCACCACTATAAATTAAATAAGCTTGTGCTTACCCGTAGTTATCGTCCAGCCTTCTTGAAGAGTGACGAGTGTGATTTATCTCACACAGGTGTTTGAAATTAGCATAATCTTCTCTTCTTTATCTCTTCGAAAAAGCCTACTCATGACAGTTATTTAGAAGATGGCATTGATATTTAGTATTGCATGCACAGGCGGGCATATGTCTCTTGTGAACTGTCCCGTTAAGCTTCTCTACAACCCTGTCCACATTTACGCCGTCGATCCCATATCTCTCGAATAGAAGATCTTTACCAGCTTGTAAGCCCGTGACCATGTAATCATCCTCGATGAGGCAAGTAAGTATCAGGTCAAGCTCCTCGTAGCTGAACCCAAGCTCCTTTTCGGCAGTTACCCCCTGAACAAGGTTCGGAGAAGACTTCTTAGAGATAATCCCCTCAGGTAAACCCAGCTCCCTCGCGACCCCCCTGACCTGTGTCTTGTACAGGTTAATGATCGGCTCCAGATCCACTCCTCCGTCGCCATACTTGGTGAAGTACCCCATCAACCACTCCGATTTATCCGTGGTACCTATCACTGAGGATCTACCGGGTAACATCTGACTGACAACGTAGAGCTTGATCATCCTGATCCTGGCCTTTACATTACCGTACGGATTCCTGTATCGGTACTCTCCTCCTGGTCTTAGCTCGATTAACTCGGGTTCTTGCTTGATGAAGGCGTCAACGAGTGGCGATATGTCGTACTCCTTTGTTTTTATTCCGAGGTCGGAGGATAGATGCCTAGCGTCTTCCAGGTCCAAGGGTTCGGTGAAATCCTTCTCCGGGAGGAGGACGCCGATTACCCTCTTCTTCCCCAGGGCATTAGTCACGAGTTTAGCGACGACGCTGGAATCCAGACCCCCGGAGAGCCCTAAGACAGCGTACTCGAGTCTATTTCTTTCATAATATTCGCTGAGCCATTCCTGTATGTGGTGAGCTTCCTCCCCGGCTCTCCAGCCGGATTCTCTCCAGAAATCGGTCAGATCCCTCTCCAACGATCTCCGTTTACTCGTTTCAGTTCACCTCTTTGCAAACTTGGTTACGGTTACGACGAGGCCCTCTGTATTCTGAAGGCTCACGCCCATGCTCCGCCAGTCTGCTAGGCACTTCCACGCCTTGCCTGAATCAAGCTCCTTAATTGCATCAATTACTACCACTACCTCGTACCCGAGTTCTCGGGCAAGGTAGCTTACCGTTTGATCGACGCATATATCAGTAGCAACCCCGTAGACCACAATTTTCTCTGGGTTAACGGAGTCCAAGAAGGGTTTTGCATTTGGATTCGTTCCGACTTCGGTGTGCTGCTTCTCAAATAAGACCTGCCCATTAAATGTAGATGCTTCCGAAAGCTGTTCAGCAGTCAACTTAACCGTGGGTACGAACAGACTATTCGGAATTACTGACTCTGGTATCTTCCTTTGCCCTGGAGTACCATAGACACAGTGCTCCGGCCACGAATTGAACTCACTATCACTCGGAGTATGGGCATCAACGGATCCGGACATAATACAACGCTTATTTCCCATAGTCGTCAGTCTAGCTAGGTTCGACTTGATCGAGTCAGCCCCGGGCACTGACAGTTTACCGCCTGGTTCCATGAAGTCTACCTGCGTGTCTACATCCCAGAATATGATGTCTCTCATGTTTGGCTAAACCTCGTTATCAGGAGTATCGACGTGTCAGCTCCTCTGTGAGCCTCTGAAGCCTCTCGCTAACCATCAAACCATATGGCTCAGCAGCCAGGATCCTTCTTGTCTCCTCTGGGAGCTTAGCTACGCAGCCAAGTGAGTACTCTCTAATCTCTCTAAGGGTCCTGTTTCTCCGGATCCTCCTGCCGCCGGCGACAGCCAGCTCGAGCAGCGGAGTTCCTACACTTGGCTCATCTTCAAGCTGCAGAAGGTCGTACAAGTAATTCCCTCGCTCAGATTCGATCCTGCTGAGCTGCTTCCTCCCCGGATGCGTTCTCTTACTATCCGACAGCTTGATCTTCGGCCCAAAGTTGTCCTCGACGAGCTTATAAACGCCGGAGAGAGCCGAGACCGGCCTAGCGGTGATCATCTCGGTCCCCACGCCGTAGAAGTCAACGGGGGCACCGTCCCTTGTGTAATCCTGGATCTTGTATTCGTTGAGGTCGCTGCTCACCCCGATTTTGACGTACTCTAATCCCTCAGCGTCTAGGATCCTCCTGATTCGTCGGGAGAGCCCCTCCATGTTACCCGAGTCGAGTCTAACAGCTGAGAGTCGATGACCTTTCTTCTCCATCTCCTTGGCGACTCGCGCGGCTTTCATAGCCCCCACTAACGAATCGTAAGTATCAATGAGGAAAACAGAGTTGTCAGGGAATGTATTCGAGTAGGCTCTAAACGCATCTTCTTCTTCGGGGAACCCCATGACGAAGCTGTGTGCCATCGTGCCTGAGGGGGGTATATCGTATTCTCTGGCAGCTTCGACGTTGCTTGTGGCGTCGACCCCTGCGATGTACTCGGCTCGCGCCCCTTTTACACCCGCGTCGAAGCCTTGCGCTCTCCTGAGGCCGAAGTCTATTACCTTGGCTCTACCCGCGGCGTTAACGACCCTGCTCGCCTTGGAGGCAATCAGCGTCTGGAAGTTGATGATGTTTAGTAGTGCGGTCTCCAGCAGCTGAGCCTGGGGGCGTTTAGCCGTCACGCGTATAATAGGTGAGTCTGCTGTGATTGGAGTTCCCTCGTTCAGGGCTATTATGTCGCCTTCGAATCTGAAGTGGCGTAGGTAGTCGAGGTACTCGTCGGTGAATATGTGGAGTCCCTGGAGGTAGGTTACGTCATCGTCGGTGAAACGGATCCTACACGCGTAGTCAACTGCATCATCGATACCTGCTGCTATGAAGTAGCCCCAGTCTTGCGGAAGCGTCCTTATGAACATCTCGAATGAGGCGACCTCGTTTTCCTTGCCGTTGTCGATGTAGGCGGCGTTCATTGTGAGTTGGTATAAGTCGGTTAATAGGGCGCTTCGGTCATCCCCGTTGAGGCTCATGGACTCTCATTTCCGGGTACTCATTTGTGGGATGTGAAATATACCGATATCGGCGCGCGTCAAGCTAGTCGAGAAGCTTATTCGCTGGCAATAATTTTATTCGAGCCCCCGTCTCAGCTGATTCCAATGCGCCTACGCGCGCGCCAGGAAGCCACTACCCATACCAACTAGCCCCCTAGGTGGTATATTATAATTAATAGTAATCTATTCTATATACTCTATACACTCATAATAGTTATCTTACTTTATTCATTTTATTTTTTTTAGTTGTTTAAATCAAAACACACCAAAAAATACGTATTTTTTGTTATGCTTTTTTGTGCAGAAAAACGCAAACCTTTTATTTGATAAGCGTTTTGTTTAATACGCTTATGCTTGAAGCATGAGCAACCGATAAGACTCAGGCAAATAAGACCGCCCTAAGCGGATCGGAAAAGCCTAAGCCTTAAATGAAGTCTAAGCCTATCGGGACTGGTTAAGCTTAGAGGCGAGACCGAAAATCCAACCTTCCCAGCGTTTAGGGCGCATGGGGATAGGTCTTTTCATAGTTAAAGGTTCAACCAGATGTTTTACTCAGGTTTACAGTTAAAAACCTGAGACAATTGTACGATTCATCAGACCCCTCTAAACCGCACTTACTCCCGCAGAGGTATGAACCATGCCGTATCTTGGAAGGTGCGTCAACTGTAACTGGGCTTGCATAGCCGAGCTTGAGAGCGAGATAAGGGGCGTTCTCCGTAAGCACTCGGAGAAGAGGCACATGACGAACAGACACACGGTCAGCAGGATCTCCAGGGAGGAGTATTACTTCTACAGGAAATTTTGGCAGAGCCCCACGTTCTGGAGAGCCTACAACGGGGGCAAGCTCAGTGAACCCAAAGCTATTTCTGCAGAGGGAGCATAGGCGGGGAGTCAGGGTCGATTTCTCAGGGCTCCCACCAAAGGGAGAAGAGAACGTATGGACCAAGAACAGGCTCAGGTAGAGCCACAGGAATTGGAGACGCAGACAGTCGTCTCCCCCAGGGACGTGCTAGTGGACACCATCATAGAGCGGTGGGGCTACCACGCACATCGGAGGGCACTAGCGTCCCTGCTGATGAAGAGCACCAGCACGGAGAGGACCAAGGTGACGCAGATCGGGAAGCAGATAGCCGGGAGGCTGTCCGCCTACCTAGCCGAGGGAGCAGATGTCCGAGGCGAAGTCGTCACCCTACAGGGCGAGCTAGTTCAGGCGAAGTCCGTCCTGAAGACCAGGGCTCAGCCCCTCTACGACAAGATGGCCCCCTTCGTCAAGGCCGTCAGCTACCTGGACCGGATAGTGATACCCGGCCAAATCGAGGCGGTGACGGGGAAGAAGCTGGAGCCGATCACTGAGATAAGCCCCTCAGTCCTCAAAGCCTTGGCGAAGCCACCGAAGTAATCCCCCTTTTTTTGCCGAGGTTCAATGTGCTGTCCCGCTTTAGCACACCGACTCGGAGAAGCGGGAAGGGGAGTCCTTGAGACGACAAACCTCAGGAGGGGTCAACCCGCTGAGCGGGCAGAAAGGGCGGCGAGTCAGGCACCCTTGACGATGTGCCACATCAATTATCCACAAGGTTGGGTAAGCCATGTGGCGCATGGTGGGAAAGACCTGCGCTTCCTCCGAGCTACCTAGCCGTCCCTGCGTCCGCTCGCGTCCCCGCCCCGAGTAGAGGCGACTCTACGGGCGAGTCCCTTAGATCCCTAGTGGATCGACCCAGAAACCTCCAGTAATGGGCATGCTCGTTTTACGCAGGTGCGTGATGCGTCCATGGGGACTGCCTCAGGGTTCCGTCCGAGGGGCGAAGCCGTCCAAGAAGTCGGGTTTAACGGTTATAGCCCTGTTGAAGACGGGACTCCCTCCCAGCGTGAGGCGCGTGCGCGGCACGAGCAGCTAGGGGTAGCCCCATCAGGGGCGGGTGGCGTAAAGATTGGAGGAGTTACATGGATAAGGTGGAGTTAGAGAACTGGAAGGGCGAGCTCAGGTTCCTTGAGCTGAAGATAAAGCAAAAGGAGCCTCAGCCTGTCCCCTCTGCATAAAGGAGGAGGGCACTCAGGTCAAAAAGTAACCCTTTTGTATGTGTTTAGATGCTTTGGGGTGGGTTTCCACCTTCTTTTTGGAAAATCATATTTTTCTGTATAAAAAAGGTGGGTTGTGATGTAATGGATTTCTCAGTCTATTTTTGTTTTGTCATGTCTTACAGATAGGCTATAACGCACACACAACAGAAACCTTTTAAGAAAAATCGTCAACAATTATTGATTGAGGTAACAAGTATGCCTATCTTTAATCGAAAGAAGAAAGAAGAGAAAAAGCCTGAGGTAAAGAAACCCGAAGAGAAAAAGCCTTAACTGAAGAAGAGGGAACGTGGCGCGCGCGCAGAAGCATAATCCTCACGTCCTTTTCCTTTTTCTACCGGGTCGCATTTTTTTCGTGTAATTAGACTATCTTTTCTGTATAAAAAGAAGGTTAATTCGGTCTTCTTTCTGACGAGCTAAATACGTACACCCTTTTTGGAGGACTTGTTGGAGATCTGTAGCATCTGCGGAGAGAGAGTGGCTCCCGGCTCGGGCAAGTTCGTGAATCGTGTGCCCGACGCCAATACCGCTTGGCGACTTCATCTGCGAGGAGTGCGACGAGGAGTCGCCGCTGGACGCCATCGATGAGGGCAAGTACGAGTATTGGGTAGACCTCGAGACCTCAAGGCGGACAGTTGGGAGGAAGCAGGGCGAAAGGCGTCGAGGTACATCGAGTCCGGCTACAAGCCAAAAATCGACGAGGTGGAGGCGATATGATCCACCCTTTTTGGAGGATACGCATGAGCGTAGAGAAGCTGGGTGTTCTGCGTAAGAACACCGTGATACACACGGAGGACATGACCTTCCGCGTCGAGAAGGGCACCATCGTTGTGGTGTCCTCGGACACCCTCCGGTTCAGGGACAAGGATCTCGTCGCCTACAGGGAGGGCGATGGGTTCTACGTCAGGTCGGACTACTCGAGGACACCCCACAGGGTCATATTCCCCGACGGGGGTGTGCCGTACCCCTTCACCATGCTCTAAACCTTTTTCTGATTGGAGGAATAAAAATGGCGAAGGATGATGCGTTTCTCAAGGGCTACGCCGACAGTATCGCTACCATGATATTGTCCCTTGATAGCAACCTTCTGAAACAGCTTCTTGTACTAGAGATTATAGAGTCTCCATACCGTGAGATGAGGCTGACGACTAAAGAGATGAAGCTGAAGTCTATGCTAACCGAAGGTGTTCTGGAGAAGAATAAGTGATGGAAACCCTCATTAAGTGCCCCAAGTGCGGCTCTGTGAACATAGACTACAGCAAGGCCCCAGAACTGAAATGCCGAAATTGTTTACACCACTTCAAGGAGCCAACCGAATGATCCCCTTTTGGAGGAACTGTAATGTATAGGTGCTACAGGAGCTTAGGGGTTTCCATCTTGAGGGCGATGAAGAAATACGGCTCGATACTACTAGCAGCCGCATCCATCATATTGGTTGTCGCCGCAGCTCAGTCGATCCAGGTATTCAGCCCACCTGAACCCGTCTCTCAACCTGGCATCAGCCTGTTTGATGCGGTGGAGATCAGCCAGGGCTTCCTCGACGGCCTCAACGTGACTACCGGGCGAGTATTGTCTACGGATCTTGAGGTGAGGAAGCCCAACTTCTACTGGCATAAGGCGTTCTATCTGGAGAAGCCGGATACGCAGGGATCAAAGCTTCTCTGGATCATCAGGTTCGAGCAGGCGGCAAGGCCAGGCCACTACTTCGAGGTCTGGGTGGATCTTAAAGGCGATGTCCTGGGAGGAGATGAGTGCTTGTAAATACGGAAGTCCCTCCACCTCGCGCGCGCTTTTGGAGGAATAGTGAGAACATGAAGAGGCGAGAGAGCATGGATATCTGCCGAGATATCCTCCAGCTGACCAGGAACGGTGCCATCAAGACGCGCATCGTCTACGGCGCTAATCTCAACTTCGAGATAGTTAAGGGCTACCTGTCCAAGCTGCTGAGCCTTGGGCTCCTCGAGGAGAGCCGGAAAGGATACAGGACGACCGAGAAGGGCCTTGACTTCATCGAGAGCTACGAGGAGCTGAGCAGGTTCGGGCTCATGTGACTGCATCCCCCGTCACTTTTTGGAGGAAAATGGCTAGAGTCACTGGTTACGACGACCCCTTCGTCTACGTGGAGCATGAGGGGATCGATTGGCGCTACAACCCCGTCGACGGGGTCTTCATCAACCTGAAGAGGGACAGGATCGAGGAACCGCCGGCCGAGGTCAAGGCAGCCGCCACACGATGCCTCGCGGACAGGGAGGCCCTCCCGGACGTGGAGGATCTCCTGAGGCAGG
>JAUYEB010000253.1 GCA_030691555.1 Candidatus Bathyarchaeota archaeon | reverse complement strand
TCTGCCGAGTATCTTGTTCGTCTCACTCTCCACCTTTCCCTCCTCGCCCTCGATGTAAGGGAGGACGTTCATCTCGACGCTCTTCCTGTAGGGTGAGTCGAGGCGCAGACCCTTCTCGCCGGCGCCGCACAGAGACAGCTCAGAGACCACGTGGATCGCGCGGACGCCGTAGGAGTCCATGAGCGGCTTGAGGCTCACCACTAGGCCGACGGTCGTGCAGTTCGGCCCCGGGCAGATGAACCCCTCCCAGCCGTGCTTCTCCCTCTGCATCTTCAGCAGCTTGGCGTGCTTCGGGTTCACGTCCGGTAAGAAGATGGGCACATCCGGCTCGTACCTGTACGCGGACGCCGTGCTTATCACGGGCACATGCTCCGCGAACCTCGGCTCCGCCACCTTCGCCACCTCGCTGGGCAGCGCGCTGAAGGCGAGGTCGTAGTCCCTCGGCGACGCCTTCTCGACGTCCAGCACCTTCATGGCGAGGACGTCTTCGCTGGGCGTCTCCTCGAAGAACGCCGCCCCCTCTATCGCCTTCTCGTATGTCAGCCCAGCCGACCTGCTCGACGCGGCGAGGGCTACTAGCTCGAACCAGGGATGGTCCGCGAGGGACTCGACGACGTTCTGTCCGGCTGCGCCGGTCGCTCCTATGACTATCGCTCTCTGTTTCCTCATGTTCATTCACCGAAGAACTCCTTGTAGACGGCGGCGACGGCGAGGGGTATGTCGTCGTCGGCGACGCTGAACCTGATTATGTTCTCGCTGTTCGGCTGTATCACCTGCTCTATGTTCACCCCCTGCCCGGCGAGTGCGCCGGTCAGCCTGCTGAAGAAACCCTTGACCCCACGCATCTCCGACCCTATGACGCTGACGGTCCCCTTCCGGCCCTCGATGGGCTTGACCTCCACGGCGGAGGGCAGCCCACGCAGCGCCTTGAGGGCGAGCTCCACGTCCTGCTTCTGGACGAGGAGGCTGATCTGATACCCGGAGGTGGACATGTAGCGGACGTCCACGCCGGCCCCCGCGAGGGCGCCGAACAGCTCCGCGTAGACCTCCGTGGGGAGGACCGACTGGGTCGGGAGCAGCCTGACGCCGTAGAGGTTCCTCTGGAAGCTCACGGCCTTGGGCCTGCCGCTGCCCGCCCCCCCGTTCTCGGGGCCTATAATCGTCCCCTCCCCCGGGCCACCGATGCTCTTGAGCTGAAGGGTAATCCCGCCACGCATCAGGGGGTCGAGGACCTTGAAGTGAACCACCTTCGTCCTCTCCTCCCTCAACAGCTCCGACGCCTCGACGTAGCTGAGATAGGGGATGAGCCCCGGCCTCGGGACCACCCCTATCCTCGACTTTATCTCCGGCCTCTCTAGCTCCGCGTAGAACTTTGGGTCGAGGCTCATTATGCCCCCCTCGTCGACGAACTTCACCAGCCTCTTCACCCCGAGGCAGTAGGCGAGGCAGGCCGCGGTGTCGTCGGTCCCGCCCCTCCCGAAGATCGTTACGAGGCCGGAGCCGCTCCGCCCCGCGAAGCCGGCGATGACCGGAACCACCCCATCCCCGATGCAGGGCGTGAGCTGCTCCTCGACCCTGAGCTTGGTACGTTCGAGGTTGACGGCGGCCTCCCTGCTGTTCTCATCCGTGACCAGGAGGTCCTCGCCGTAGAAGCACCTGCTCTTGACGCCCCTCGCCTCTAGCTGCGCGGAGATGAGGCGCATGGCGAAGTTCTCACCCCTGCTCACCGTGTAGGCGTAGACCGAGTCCCCGAGCTCCCCCGAGGATCGGACGTATGAGAGTACGTGCTCCAGCTTCTCGAACTCCCTCCTCAGGGGCTCAGGGTCGGCCCCCCCTGGGAGCGATGAGATGTGCTCCCCCATGAGCGCCTCGGCGAAGGCGTGGGGCTCGAAGCCCTCCACCCGGACCTGGCTGAGGGCCTGTATGATCCTGTCAGTTACCCCCTTCATGGCGGAGACGACGCAGACGGGGACCCTGCCCGAGCCAAGCTCAGACTCGGCCACGTCCACTATCCTGCCCAGGTCCTCCCTGCCCCGAAGTATGGAGCCGCCTAGCTTGTACACGACGATGTCCATCCAAACCAGCTCCGTTTACTGGCCGAGTATCCTCCTCAGCGAGGCGGACATCGACGCGGCGTCGAGTCGTGTTGGCGCGTTGGGCCTCCCGGGCTTGACGCCCTTGAGCTTGCCCGTGTGGTAACCGATGGTGGCGTCCGAGTCCTTCAGGAGGTTGCCGGTGAGGACGCAGACGACGTCCTCGTCGGGCTTTATGACGCCCTTGGAGACGAGCTTCCTGACGCCGGCGACGGATGCGGCCGACGCGGGCTCGCACCCGACGCCGCTCCCGTCCACGACGGCCTTCGCCTCCATTATCTCGGCGTCCGAGACGGCGTCGACTACGCCGTCGGTCTCTCTGATGACCCTGATGGCCTTCTCCCAGCTCACCGGGTTCCCTATCTTTATCGCCGTGGCGATGGTCTCCGGCTTAAGCGACTCGAGGCTGTCCGCGCCGTCCCTCCACATCTTGTAGAAGGGGGCGGCGCCTTCCGCCTGTATCGAGGCGATTCGGGGCACCTTCTCGATCCAGCCTAGCTCGACGAGCTCGGCTAGCGCCTTGCCGAATGCGCTGGTGTTGCCGAGGTTGCCCGCGGGTACGACGATCCAGTCGGGTGGCTCCCAACCGCGCTGG
>JAUYEB010000110.1 GCA_030691555.1 Candidatus Bathyarchaeota archaeon | reverse complement strand
GACCACCTTTGGCTCCGTCATCCTGTAGATCAGGCCGGGGAACTGCTCAGGCTCATACATAACATTCTCCAAGACGTCGGACATCGCCTCCAGGTCGATCTTGCCGTGGAGGTTCGCGGAGGCGACCATGTTCTGTATAACGATCTTCGGCTTCCCGAGGATGATGATCCCGTTCGTCTTCAGCTCCCTGACCACCTTCTTCACCGCGCTCCTCGCCTGCTTCTCCGACTTCGCCCCCGTGCAGACCATCTTACCGCTGCCGAATATGAGGGTCGCCGTCTTCGGCCGCTTAAGCCTGAAGACGAGTCCGGGGAATTGCTTCGGCTTGTACTCCACGTTCCTAAAGACCTTCATGATGTCGAGGAGATTTATCTTCTGGTCGAGGGTCACCGAGGCGACGACGTTCTGTATCTTCACATCGTAAGGGCTTGTTTCGCTCATTCCTCAGCCCTCCTCTAAAGCTCCCTTGAGACGCTCTCGTAGCTCCTTGTAACGCCGGGTTTCTCCTATGCCCGCCGCAAAAAGCAGACATAGAACCCCGAATGATAACGAAGCCATGCTGTGAGCCAAGACCCTCGAATTCAACTTCACTTCAAATCTCCGCCTTGTAACTGTCCGGCATCTCCCTGCACCTCGGGCTCAGGACGAGACCCGAAGTCTCGTCGAGCCCTTTCCCATATTCGACGACTCCCGAGGCTATAAGTCTCCTTGTGACGGGCTTCGGAATCGGGGAGGTGATGCTCGAACCCCGATCTATCGTCTCAAGCTCTTCGTGGTAGAGCCAAAACAGGTTTTCGTCGCTGATCTCTTCTAAACGTTCCATCCGTTCGGCTCTCCGCCTCCGGGTTAGGTGCAAACCAGGGTCAGGGTCTCACCTTTAACGACGCCTTCACACGCCTCCTCAAGAGGCAGCCCCCAGACACAGGGGCACTCTGGAACATCAAGACCCTGAGAGGGTGGCGTCGGTTCGGCTTGAAGAAGCCGACGAAGAAGCAGATCATCGGGGCTTGTGTGGTCGGGTACAAGAAGGCGGAACCCTTGATCGTTGAGGCTCTAGCCACGTACCTCGGTGTATCTCGGGTGACGATTGAGAGAGCAATCCAAACCCGTTAGGCTAAACCGTTGCCTTCTTCTACGTACCCATAATCGGCGCGCCGCGCGGCGCAGCCCGTGGGGAATTGAGACCCCTTCAGGGAAACCGAGGGCGCGAGCGTGGGCGCCTAGATCGTCTAGCACGATCTCAGTCACCTCTCGTGGGCAGAGGCCCATGGCGACCTCAAGGATCCTATCAGCGTTAACGTTGCAGCTCTGTATCCCACGGCTCAGCCACCTCTCAACGGTCCTATCGGTCACGCCAACCTCGCCGGCGAGGTCCGACGTCGCGCCCCATATCGAGAGACCATCTCTTCTTCTCCTCTCCTGAAGGGCACGGTAACACGCCCAGACGAGTAGCGCCCTAGCCGCCCTCGAGAGGTACTCCGACAACCCCATGTCGCTCACATCACCCATGGTTTAGGCCTCCAGGTCGATGCAGACGATGCGTCTATCCTTGAGGCGGCCCAGCAGCACCTCAGGTATGTAAGTTCCGATGTCCTTGTCGTCGGGTTTATTAGAGCTCTCTCTCTGATCTATAGTGGTTCGCCTCCGGGCTTCGGTCGGTCGCCAGGCGCGGGCCACGGCGCTGGAGCTGGCTTCGCCCCATCTCCCTAATTCTCATGTCTTTTCCCCTCAAACAGTCGGCAAAGAGCCCCTACAACCTCCTCCTTCCTTTCGTAGGAAACACGGTTGAGTAGTTTTATCAGATCGTTCGTAACCATCCGGTATGGCTCTATGGCCTGGCTGACGCAGTAATCTAAGTATTCGTGGAAGAGGGTTTCAAGTGCCCTCTCTCCGCACTCCACATAGAGATATATGACCCTCCCTTTCACCTCACCCAAAAGAGCCTTGTCGGCGCCGGGCGCCCAAACAACATTGAGGTCAAGACCTAGACCCGTCTGCCTCTTCAACCACTCAAGCTCCTCCTTCAATTTTACCGGGTTTATTGCTCTGCTGGGGCTAGGTTTGAGGCAAGATTTGGCTGTCCGACTCTCAAGGCTCTGGCCGCTCATTTTTTGACCTTCTCTGACTTAAACGTGCACGGAAATCTTCCTCTGGTTTAGTTACTCTGCCAGCTGAGGCCGCGGTGGGTTGAATCCCATATTTTCCAGCTTTCGACGGACGGCATCCCTGATGAACTCGGACTTCGTCCGGTGCCAGTCTATTTTGATGGCCTCCTCCAGGGCTTCGTTCAGCGGTCTATCAACAGGGACGTTCCAGAAAGTTAGCTCCTTCTTTTTCGCCATTCATACACTTCCTGAGCGATCTATGAGTAAGACTTGAGCAGCTTTTAAATATTCCACGATACAATGGAATATAGTCCAGAAGTGGAATAACTCGGAGTGGAATATCACGGATAGAATAAAAAGGATCCTTCTAGACTTGGCCGTGAATGGCCCGGCTACAGGATATACACTCGCTGAAAGGATCAAGATCCCCAGATCTTCAGCCTACGACGGCCTGAAGGATCTCCTCAAGCAGGGATGTGTCGTGTTCCATATTGACTCCGATTGGGGCGGCGTCCTAGAGAAGAAGGAGTACAGCCTGACGGTCAGAGGCGTAGTCACCGCCTTGAGCCTGACGGATACACGCGAGGAGGTGGACGCCGTAGCAGAGAGGTGGGGCGGCCTCATCCCACTTGTGCTGGGAAAATGGAATTATTTGAAGAATAAGGTCGGAGGGGGTAAGGTATATTTACGACTTGGCATAGCTACTAAAGCCTTCCTCTTAACGGGTTTTGCTGCCTCCTACGAGGTTTTGTCCTTCGTCCCGCTCACGGGGCCCTTCCCTTCAGACGACGAGATCGTTTTCACGTGTTTATTCTATGATCCCAACCTTATCGTGAGAGAATATCCGAATTGGATAGAAGTAATAAAAGGTGACCCCGACATCAGGGGGTTCATAATAAAGATTTTACCGAGTTACAAGGTGCACCATGATAACTGGATCAAGGCATACGAAAAACTGATGGGAGGGGGGCTCGAGGAGGATCATGGGGTTGACCCGAGGGTTGATTGACATGGTCGGTAATGGGTCGTGCGCGAACTCGGCAGAACGAAGGTTGCGGAAAATATGGGATCAGTGTTCCTTCCTTATGAGGATCCTCTGCGAGGGTAGCACGCTGACGAATTGCCATCCCTCCGCTAAGTGGTTCTCCAACTCCTCCCCGACGATGATCTGAGGGTCCTGTTCTCCCTCCCTCATCTTCTTGATCTCGTTCTCGAAGAGCTCTATCTCATCGTCGATGCTCAGCTCCTTCTCCAGCTCCCTCTCCCTCGCTATTTTCACCTCTAAGAGGTCTATATTGAGGAGGTTCTTCGCTATGCTCTTCAGAGCCTCCAGCTTCGCCTCCTTCACTATGGCGCTCTGCTCCAAGGGCTGCGCCACCGTGCCGAGGAAGGGCTCGCACTCCCCGTAGACCCTCCTCATCTCCTCAATCATGTCCGGCGGGAGCCTCCCCTTGTTCGTGCTATACCTCGCCTCGATGTCACCCTTGTGCCCAGCCACAAACTGGAGGTACGGGTGACTGATCTTCCCCCTAGACTCCGCTATGATGAGCTGCGTTTCAGCATACGCCCTGAGCACATAGGGTCTCTTCCTGACCCCGGCCTTCCTCATCGCCTGCCTGATCATGTCTCCAAGCTTCACCGTCCTGATGAAGGGATTCACCTCCCGTCCGCTGGTCTTGTGGCCGATGACGGCGCTCTCGGGCTTCAGCTCCTCCCCATCCCTTATCCTCGTCTCTAGGTATTCAGATAGGTAAGTGCAGCCCTCACCCGGCAGGAAGGTGAAGTACCTGTGCTTGGTCTTGCTCAGCGGGGCTCTCACCGTAACCATTGTCGGGACCTTCTCGAACGTGACCTTACCCTTATCGATGCGGATCTCAGGCAGGTCCTTCAGCCTGAGGCCGTCCGTGCCGCGGTGGTTGCCCAGGACCTGGGGCCTCAGGTCGGCCAGCGCCATGAAAGAAACGGCGACCCTGACCCTCGGGGAACTTGATCGGAAGATCCGGCCGAGATCCTCCCTGCTCGGTATCTGTTCGTCCTCGATGGTTGGGGTTCTCCCGGCGCCGCTGATCTTGATGCTTCTGGTTAGTTTGACGTCGTTGTACCTCAGCCAGGACTTTAGTGCCTTCATGATCCCTTCTATATAGCCAGGGGCCAAGCCCTCGGCCTCGAGGTTCGTGATCACGTCATCGAGTTTATCCGTAAAAGCCTTCAAGTCGGCGCGGGCAGCCTCGATGATTTCTTTGGGGCTGAGTTCTAGGAGTTCTGTCGCTTTTCCGAGTCTACGAAGACCGACCTCGGCCGTTATGGGGCTGCCTCTCTCAGTGCCTTGATACCACCTCTTGACGTCGGGATCCTCTAGCAGGATATGCCATTTTCCTCGCTTGGAAGAGGCCATTACAGTCTATTAGTAGATGAATTATGGGTTTAATATAAGTATCTACCCCAAAATGATGGTGGGCCGGGCCGGACTTGAACCGGCGACTTCCGCCGCGTAAGGGCGGCGTCCTACCGTGCTGGACGACCGGCCCACTCCTCCGAGAAAAGGGTCGACAGGTGTTTAAAACCGTTGGGCTGCAGCGAAACCGGCGGTCGACGGTGAGACGATCAGAACTTCTCGCCCAGTACGGCGGTCATCTCCCTGTGGAGGTCTTGGAGCCTCCTGATGGCCGGGTGGTCGCTGCCGAGCTCCTGGGCGAAGTTGTCGATGGTCACGTCGATCCCTATCTCGTGGTCGCCCTCGATGAGCTTGTCCGCGTAGCAGACTATCTTCTCCTCTAGGGTCTCCGGGACGTAGCTGCCCCTCGGTAGTCCGTTCCTCCTCGCCTCCTCGGGGGTCAGGCCTGCGCCGACGTGGCGCTCTATGATGTGGGCGAGCTCCATCGGCATGTCTAGCCTCCTCGCCGTCTGGCCGCCGACGACGCCGTGCTCGATGCCGTGGGTCCGCCCCCTGCCTATGTCGTGTAGGAGCGCGCCCGCCTCCACGAGCCTCATGTCGACCCTGTACCCCTTCGCCTTGAAGACGTGGGCGATCCGCATAGCGACCTTCGTGACGTTAATGCAGTGCTCGACTACGCCGTTGCTGCACCCGGCCTTCCTGAGGAGCTGTATGCACTCATCCCTCGATGGGAGACTCAGGCCTCTAACTCCTCCTTGATCTCTGAGACCTTCTTCTCTAGGAACTCGACGATCTCGACGTTGTCCAAGCGGTGGAGGGGCTCCCCGCACGTCGGGCACCTGAAGACGGTCTCCATAGCCACCTCGAACGTCGTCTTCGGGCACGTCGGGTTCCCGCAGTGGTAGAACTCGTGTAGCCTCTCGAACTCGAGCCGCGTCTCGAGCTTCTTGAGTATCTTCTGCTTCATCCCGTGGATGTAGGCCTCGACGAGCTCGGGCTGGAGGCGCCACTGGAATATGAACCACCCCGTCTCCTTGTCCCTGAACCTCTTAGAGGTCACGAGGCTGTGGTTGTAGAACTTGTAGAGGAGCTTCCGCACGTCGTTGATCTGGATCTTCGTCGCGGTGCTTATGTCCTCCACTGTGCTGTCCTGCTTGTCCTTAAGGGCCTTGATGACCTCCACCCCCTGCTCGCCGCCCAGAACGTTGGCGATGCTGTAAAGGGTCTCTTCGCTGACGGTCATCAACTGCCCTAGTGCTCCTTAGTATACTAGTCCCTTAGCCTCTTAAATGTTTAAACTTGCCCGCTTTTCCTCTCGAACCTCTTCCCCTTGGCTTGGGGGATGATCTTAAGGCGGGCGTCCGGGAAGCCGAGTTCCAGCTCGGTTCCCTCGAATAGCTCGTGTAGGAAGATGGCGAGGGCGCTGACCTCGGAGTGCGGCTGGCCCGTGACGGAGACGTTCCAGTCGGCGGCGCCGTAGACCTCGCCCGGGACCTTTGCGCCGCCCACGACCACGAGCTTTGGCGACGGATCGGATCGTATCTCGTCCACCGCGTCCTGCACGGGTATGCCGTACATGGTGAGGTGGACGACCTTCCCCTCCCAGCCCCCGAGGACCGGCTTCCAGCCGTCGGCGTGCTCGACGGTGAAGTCGCCGCCCCAGTCCTTCACGATCTTCCTGATCGACTCCTCCAGGGACTCGTCCCGTGTCCCCGTGTAGAACGCCTTCCGGGCGCCGAATGCGCGGGCCGCGAGGAGTAGGTGCGTCGAGACCCTCTTGTCCCTCGATGGCCGGTGTCCCAACCTCAACACAGCGATGGATTGCTCATTCGACAACGTCCGGCGCCCCCATTTAGGGGAGGGGCACGCGATAAAAGGGTTGAGCCCCCTGCACCATTTTTAAGCGGTGCCCCGTATAGTGTCTGGAAAGCCTTGGCTGAGCAGAACGAGCCCATAGAGTCCCTACCCCTGATTAGGAAGAGGCGGATACTGGGGATAATCGTCCCACTCTTCAACGTCCCCTTCTTCGCCCTAACCTCCTACCAGACCGCCCTCCTCATCATCGGGGGGATGCCCCTCAACTCGGAGGAGGTCATAACCAGCGTCATCGCCCTCATCGCCTCCCTCGGTGTCGGGCTCTTCCTACCCTGGTGGAGCCCCGTCTACACCAGCAGCTACACCCTCGAGGCCGCCGGGCTCAAGATAAGTAGACTATTGAGGGGCACCGTGACGCTCCCATACAAGAACATTGCCAGGGCAGAGGTCTACATACGGGAACCCGGCGACATATCCGAGGACGCCCTCAACTACACGAAGGACTCCTCGGCGCAGCTCAGGAAGCTCGGATTCAGCTTCGTCGACTTCACCAACGCCGAGTCCAACATAGTCATCCTGATGGTCGGCAGGAAGGTCTACATGATCTCGCCCGCGAAGCCCAGGGCGTTCCTTAAGAGCCTCAAGCGGAGGGCGCCGAAGCTCACGGCGAAGATCGTCGAGCTTAACGCGAAGGGTAAGAACATCCAGGAGCTGGAGTGACCCTTGAATCCACCCTCGAACGAGATGAGGAAGATACTGGCGAAGACGGTGATAAAGGAGCACGCCGACGACTATTCTATAGTTTTCATCGATCCCCGCTACGAGGGGAAGGCCCGTGGCCTGCTCAGGGACCTGCGGCCATACTCGTCGGTGACCTACACGGAGGACGAGGTCTCGGTAGTAATAAGGGCGTCCGACTGGGACAAGCTCAAGGGGAACTTCCCATTTTCGCGGGAGGAAAGCCCATACAGGCTCATAACGTTCGACATCGTCCTCGACCTATCGATGGTTGGTTTCCTCTCCGTCGTCTCGACCGCGCTGGCGGAGGTGGGCGTAAGCGTCTACGCCCTATCAACCTTCCTCAAGGATCACATCCTCGTCAGGAAGGGAGACTCCGAGAAGGCGATCGACGTGCTCCGAGGGCTGGTCAGCGACGCCGCTGCCCGTTGAGTTACTAATTTATTGGTAGTAACCTTGATGTTAGTAACCTCGAAGTGTTAAAGCGTCATGGTCAGCATCTCGACCTCCAAAGGTCTTAGCTTCGTCGCCTTGATGGCGGCGCTCGGAAACGTCCTCTCCTACATCTCCATCCAGCTGGCGCCGCTGCTCCCCTCCATACCGCTGGGGCCCGTCTCGTTCTCCCTAGCACTAGACCTGTCACACCTCGCCACCTTCATAGCCGCCCTCCTCGGGGGGCCGGTCGTCGGAGGACTAACGGGGCTTGTGGGCGGCTCGGTCGCAGCCTTCGAGTTCGGGTTCTCCAAGGGGAACATAGTCACGGGCATAGGCCTCCCCCTCGGCAAGGCGCTCACGGGCGTGGCCGCGGGGATCGTTTTCAACAGCCTGAGAAACGGGCGGCTCAAGCTCGTCGCCGCGGCGGTAATAAGCTACATCCCCGAGGCGATCTTCACCTGGGTCCTCTTCGTCTACCTATTCCCCCCCCTCCTCGGCTTCCCCGAGGCGCTTGCTCTGGCGGTGGCGACGCAGGTCATCGTCAAGGCCTTCGTCGAGATGCTCATCCTGGGCTCTGTCATGGCGTATCTCGCCGGGAGCAAGGGTTTCCAAGCCTTCGCCCGCTCTATCTCGACATGACTGTTTCACGGCTTGAGGGGGCCGTGCCCCCAAGGGGGCGAGTTTTTCGTTAAATTCTACCCCTATCTCTATCCCTGCGCGTATCCATGAATTCACAAAGGCGGAGCCATACAAAACATATTTAAATTCGTTTAAGTAAGAGGATGTGGGCATGTCAGAGCCAAGCGACTCCCTGCGTCGACTGGTTTCAACCGGCAAAGGCGCCTGCTGCAACGTCGAAGACTACGTCGACCAGCTGAGGGAGGTGGCCGAGAAGGTCGCGGACCCGAAGACGGCGAGGCTGCGCGGGAGGTTCTTCAAGGCGCTCGGCGACGACAGCAGGCAGCGCATCCTCGGCCTGTTGACGGTCAGGGAGATGTGCGTCTGCGAACTCATGTCCGCCCTCGACATGACCCAGCCGACCACGAGCCACCACCTGAAGATACTCGAGGACGCGGGCCTCATCGCCAGCCGCAAGGACGGGAAGTGGGTGTTCTACAGCCTCCCCGAGCCGGGGCGCGTGAAGACTCTGCTCGAACTCGTGGGGTGACCCCCCTCCTCGCCTGGTCGCCGAAGATCGGCGCAGTAGACGAAGTTGTTATAGACGTGAGCCGTGAATCCTAGTTGAATCCAGTTGCCGGGGGCGCTTGTATGTCACGCGGTGAGACACCCATACATCAATAACCTTAACTTTCAGACTTCTTTTGACAGCTGTTGTTCCAGGTGGCCCCGGTGACTCCTACTTGATCACGTTACCCCTCGCCGAGTCGGGCGTCGAACCGAGGAGACTCGCCGAGTGGCCACTCAGGGGGGACACTGAGCCCAGAGTTGGAGGCGCCTCGGCGGGCGTCGAGGTTCCGACTCGGACCGAGGGCATGAGCCGCGGCCGTGCCCCGATGGGCAAACACCCGCATTTAGGAGAGTTTGACCCTGGTTAGCCGAGAGGCCCGCCTACGCTCCCTCCACATGCACGCCTCCGAGATACTCCGCTCCCGAAGACTAGACGAGCTCGCGAAGACGGCGCTCGACGCCGTCGAGGCCTCCTTCGACGCCGACGTGATCAGCTTCATGGTCCCCGAGGGAGAGGAGCTCGTCTGCCTCGAAGGGCGTTGGAGGGCCCGCGGGGTACGCCTGCCCGTGAGCGGCGGAGGGGCGATCGCCCGATCCGCAAGGGAGGGCAAACCCGTCGAGGTCAGGGACCTCTCCAAGGAGCCGGCGACGGTCGGGGAGTTCGCCCCACTCTCTGAGCTATCCGTGCCGGTGAAGAGCGGCGAAAAAGTCGTGGCGGTCATCGACATACGCAGCGCGAGGCGCGAAGCCTTCTCAGACGAAGACGTCGACGACCTCGTCATACTCTCACTCTACGTGGGGTACGCCCTCGGCCTCATGAAGGAGATCGAGTCGTACGCCCGCTCGGAGGCCCAGTACCGGCATCTACTAGAGGCCCTAAACGACGCGATCTTCCTCGTAAACGACACAAGCTACGTATACGTCAACAAGAGTGGCGCCGAGCTCCTCGGTTACAGCGACCCGGCCGAACTCATAGGCGCGGACGCCTTCGAGAACGTCGCCCCAGAGCACAGGGACTTAGTAAGGGCTCGGGTCCAGGCCAGGATGAAGGGCGAGGAGGCACCCGACGAATACGAACTGAAGCTGATCAAGAAAGATGGATCGGCCATCGACGTCGAGGTGAAGGCGTCCCGAATAGTCTTCGAGGGTAAACCGGCGTCCCTTGCCATCGACAAGGACGTTACGAGCCAGAAGCAGATGCGGGAGCAGATAAAGAGGTACACGGAGGAGCTCGAACAGCAGGTCGAGAAGAGGACCCAGGAGCTGCTCGAGGCTCAGCAGCTCGCAGCCGCCGGCAGGATGGCGAGCATGGTGGGCCACGACCTCAGGAGCCCCCTCCAGTCGATAAGGAACGCGGCCTACCTGATGAAGAAACAGCCGGAGAGGTCGGAGGAGATGCTCAGCTCGATCGAGTCCTCCGTCGACCGCGCCCTGGTCATGCTCGAGGAGCTCAGGCACAGGACCAGGGAGACCCCCCTCAAGATCGAGTCGACCGACCTGCCCGGGCTCATCTCCGACGTGATCAACGAGGTCGCCGCCGCGGAAGCCGTGAAGATCGAGCTGCTCCTCGACCCTGAGCTGAAGATGGTTGAGGTCGACCCCCTCAAGGTGAGGAGGGTCTTCGACAACCTGATCCGGAACGCCGTCGAGGCGATGCCCGAGGGGGGGAGGCTGACCATTGAGACGAGGAGCGGCGCGGACAGCTTCACGATCAGGATCGCCGACACCGGCGTAGGTATTCCAGAGAGCCTTATTCCGAACCTCTTCAAGCCCTTCTACACCACGAAGTCGAAGGGTCTCGGGCTGGGGCTGGCGTACAGCCTGAAGGCCGTGGAGGCCCACGGGGGAAGGATCGAGGTCGAGTCTCAGGTGGGGAAGGGGACCACCTTCAAGATCGTGATGCCGCTGAGGCCGTCTCCGGGCGCGGCAGGGGCGACGGCGTGACGAACCGCAGACGGGTGAAGAACCTTTTTAAAAGGGCGGCTTCAGCCGAGTCGATACGCCACGCCGCCGCTGGGCACGACTTATTGAGGATACTCCACGTGGACGACGACCTGAATCAGCTGATGTTCACGAAGCTCTTCCTTGAGGAGTGTGGCCCGGGGATATCGGTCGAGTCCGTCTTGATCCCCTCAGAAGCCGTGGACGTCGTCGAGGCGGAGGAGTACGACTGCGTCGTATCCGACTACCAGATGAGCGACATGGACGGGATCACCCTGACCCATCGTCTCAGGGAGAGGAGCGACATCCCGATAATCATCTACACGGGGCGGGGGAGCGACGAGGTCGAGAAGGTCGCGAGGGCGGCCGGCGCCGACGGATACGTCCAGAAGGAGACCGATCCGACCCATTACAAGGGGCTGTATGCGCAGATACTCGATGTAGTTCACGAGAAGATGATGGGATAATTAGAAAACAAATGAATTATCCTAAATATTTGGGATAGTCATTTATATTTCGATTTATCCAATTTATTTAGATTTGTCTTGGATAATATGAAATATCCCATTACTAGAATCAAACCGACTAGAACTGCTTCAGGCGGATATCCGGGTATACTTGTATCCTTCTTGGTCAAAACTATCTTGATGGTGTTTGTCTGGTCCTCGACAACTTGTCCTGTGCCGGTGTTTGCGTTATACCCTGTCTTTGAGGCGTTGAATATGTAGGAGCCGACGCGGATGTTGTAGAATGTGGCTGCGCCGTCGGTTGATGTGGTTCCTTGTAGTGACGCCTGCTCAGTAGGCGTCGTGGTTGTTTTAGTGGTGGCGCCTGATATGGGGGAATCCTTCTCGTCTACAACTATAACCTTCATGATGCCTGTTCTGAGTTGTACTGTTATCGTGAACTCTGGGCTCGTGGCTCCTTCGTAGGTGGAGTCCCCGGTCCAGGCGGCTTTGATGGTGTAGCTCCCCTCTATGAGGGATATTGGCGCCGAGTAGACACCATGTGTGGATGTCGCCACCGCTAATGTAGCCCAGTTTCCACCGACTTTATGGTAGATAGTCACTGTCGCTGAGACATCGGCGTTGATCGAACCTGAGATGATTATAATCTCGTTGTCTTTCGCGTTTGTCTTTGATGCTGCGCATGAAATAGTTGTCTGTATCAATGCGGGTGTATTTGGTAATATGTTCAAACTAACTTGTGCACTTGTTGCTCCTTCATAGTTAGAATTCCCCACCCACACGGCTCTAATGAAATGAATTCCTGATGTAAGTGTAATGGGCGCAGAGTATAGGCCATGAGTAGATACTGCTGAGACTAACTGAACCCAACTCCCGCCAACGTTTTGATAGATGGTGACTGTTGCCGAGACATCCGCGTTTATAGTGCCCGAGATTGTGATCTGTTCGCCAGCATTCGCGTTTGTCTTGGAGGTCGTACATGTTATCGTGGTCTGAGTCTTGGGGGGCGTATAGGCGTCGTATAGGGTAGATAGGACGTCCGCGACCTTATTTGTGGCTAGGTTGACCGACTCCCATGAGCGGTTCGTGAAGGTGGCGTCGCTCCAGTCGTAGTTGGCGTCCATCCAGCTCGCGGTGTATGTTCCGCCACCGTCGAGGGTGGTATCGAGGGCGAGTTGCTTCGCCGCGTCTCCTGCTGATAGCGTGGTGAGGGCGCCGTCGAACTGGAGCGGCTTGATGTAAGATGAGGAGTAGGAAATCGTGATGGCGGTGACGTGGTTCTCGTAGTCAGTGTGGTGTGTTTCCTCGCCCCAGTCGGTTGTTGTGCCCATGACGTGGCCGAATACGGCCATGTCGGAGATGTAGTGTGCCATTGCACCGGCGTGCTTCGCTGCCTCGGGATAGTCGCCCGATTCGAGGTAGGCGAGGGTGGTCTGGTACTCTTCCTCAGCCCGCGTTGCGGCCGCGCCGTCTTGGAGCACGCCGGTGGCCCTATAGTAGATGTGATGTTTCGCTATTGCGTCACCTATGCCTCCCTGAGACGCCGGCAAGTCCGGCAACTCGGTCCCGTAGATGTAACTTGCGAGGTTGTCGGTGATGTACTGCTTATTCTCGGCGGGGAGCCAGTCTAGGGCGTGCTGCGCGATCCAGTCGTGTGTCCCGTAGTCGGGATTTGTGGTGTCTGCGCTGTAGCCCCCGTTGCTCCACGCCTCCGTTGTGTTGATCTGCGGTGCGAGCAGTATGAGGAGGATGGCCAGGGCCCATGCGGCTCGTCTCATGGTTTCTGTACGTGTTTGTGGGTGTTATAGGTTCTCCGTGTGCGCGCGTGTTGTTTATGGGGCGTCCTCCGCCGTCGTCGCGTTTCTTCTTATTTTGGCTCGTTTTCCGGTTTGGGGTGTTTTTTCTGGGTTCTTTGGCGGCGGAGGGCGACGGATGCTCGGCGTGTTAGATCATGATGGCGTCGGGTATGTTTGTGAAGTGTGGGTCTCCGGTGAGGACCTTGGCGCCGAGTCTCCTGGCGGTGGCGAGTACGTAGGCGTCCGCCAGGCCGAAGTCGTAGATGGTCCTGCGGACCTCGGCGTGTAGGATGCCGGTCTGGCGGGATAGTTGCTCGTCGGCGTCGACGACCGTGG
>JAUYEB010000298.1 GCA_030691555.1 Candidatus Bathyarchaeota archaeon | reverse complement strand
CCCTCGTGTCGGTCTGGAGCACCGTCGTCGCCGAGTCGGCTGAGCCGAGTCGACTGGGGTTCGTGTACAGCGTCGTCGGAGCGTGCTACACCGGAGCCGGGATCGTTGGGACCCTGGGGGCGGGTTTCCTTGCGGATACCTTCGGCTACAGCATGGTGTTCACGGTAGCGACGCTGTTCGCGTTTCTCAGCCTCGCGCTCGTATGGCTCAAGCTCCCGGAGACCATGAGGGAGGCGCCCAAGAGGGTCGATTTGGGGAGGACCGCGACCGCGGCGCTGAGGGCATTTAACCCGCCGAAGGAGCTCAGGGGCTTCTACGTGGCGACCGCGTTTGACCTCGTCGCCTTCGGCATGGGTGTGAGGCTCCTCAGCGGCATGTTGAACTCGGGCTATGGGTACACGCCTTGGATGATTGGGCTCTACACGGCGGCTATGACTACGACACAAGCCATAGCTCAGGTGCCACTTGGGCGGTTAGCGGACAGGTTCGGCTATGGAAAGTTCATGGCCATATCCCAGTTCACCGCGTGCATAATGCTCGGGATGATGATCATCTCCAAGGAGTTCGCCGTCGTCTTCTCCGCGAGCCTCATACTCGGGCTCGCCAACGCCTTCTGGATACCCGCCGAGCAGGCCTGGATAGCCGCCCACGTCGACCCGAGCCAGAGGGCTCAGGCGCTCGGGAGCTTCTCAACGTTCCGTGGACTGATCGGCCTCCCAGCCCCCATCATAGGCGGTATCCTATTCGAGGCCTTCGGCTTCGACATCCCGATAGCGCTGAACCTAGTAATCGCGTTCATCGACGGTGTCATGATACTGCTCTGGGTGAAGGATAGAAAGCAGAAATGACTACTCAAGGAGTTCCTAGGGGTATTCACCGTATGCTACACGGGACCCATCTTCATTGAGGCGCCCCAACAACGTCTCCACATCGCTGAATACCTTGACCTTCTCGACGTCGCGTTTGAGGTCCTTCGCGTGGTAGTACCCCGAGAAGTACTGGGGGAGTATCTTGCGCATGTTGAGGACGCCGCTCTCCTCCCCGTAGAACTCGCACAGTTCCCTGAGGTGGGCGATGCAGACGTTTTTCCTCTCATCCAAGCTTGGCGGCGAATACGAGGTCTCCGAGAACGCACACCTGATCTCCTCGATGAGCCACGGGTTCCCGATTATTCCGCGGCCAGGCATCACAGCCGCTGCGCCTGTCCGATTGAGCATCGCGACCGCGTCATTGCCTGTGAAGATGCCACCGTTGGCCACGACTGGTACCGCCGATGCTTCCACGACCTCCTTGATCCCCTCATAGTCTACGGGTAGCCCGAATTTTTTCTCCCCGCTCCTCCCGTGGACGGCTATGGCGGTGACGCCCGCGGCGACCAACCTTCGAGTCAACGAGGTAGCGTTTAGGCTCTGCTTGGTGGCGCCTAAACGGATCTTGCATGTGAGTGGGATGTTGATCTTATCCACAACGGCTGACGCGATGCGATACGCGCGCTCCTCGTCCCTCATGAGGGAGATGCCCGCACCCGATCCCGCGACCTTGTTTATCGTGCAGCCCATGTTTATGTCGACGTAGTCGAAGCCGAGGGATTCGACGACCGCAGCAGCCTCGCCCATGACGGATGGTTCGCTGCCGACTAGCTGAACACCGTTAAGGCACGTCCCCACCGGTTTCTCCATCATCCTCAGCGTCTTGGCGCCCCTGTGTATTATCGCCGTCGCGTTGATCATCTCCGTGACGATGAAGGGCGGATCGTATTTCGCCAAAATTGTCCTGAAGGGGGGATCGGTGTACCCAGCGAGTGGGGGCAGCATCAGCTTGGACTCCACTAGGCGATCTAGGAAACGGGTGCGCCCCATGCTACGAATACAGACAGATACCTTTCGATAAAGCCTCCTCTCCGCGTCATGTTCAGGAAGGGTTTTTTAAATCCGGAACCGAGGAAACCACTGATACCCATTGAATCTAGAAAAGCCTATCAAGATGTTCATGAAGAAGAACCCGCTCTTCGTCCTCCCCACCGAGACCCTTGGCGACGTCGCCCGGAAGATGGGGGAGGAGAGGAAAGACATTGTCGTCGTCAGGGATAAGAAGGGCGAGGTGCAGGGGATCGTGACGAGCCACGACCTGTTCCACGCCATGCTCACCTGGGTCCTGGGGAAGGACACCCTGGAGCTGGTCCCGAGTGACATCAGGGAGCTCAAGGTGACGAACGTCATGAAGGGCGCCTACACGAAGGAGTTCATGGAGGCGTGCGGGCTCGTCGGGACTAACGTCTGCATTACACTCGGCGAGGACGACACTGTGGTCAACGCCGTGAGGACGATGGCAGTCACCGGGCTCGACCACATCCTCATCTCAGGAGAGGGCGGTGTGGTTGGCACCCTGAGCGACGACGATCTGACGAGGGCCTTCGTGGAGTAGCGTTGAAAGTTCTAGGGGGAAATTATCCCCAAACCATCCTTGTACTCAATCTTGGTCCCGTATGGACTCGATAGCCGCTTCATCTCGCCGATGATCCTCTTCGCCTTCGCCCCCGTGGCCAGCCTCGGGACGCCTGCGTGCGTCCTCTGCTCCGCCAACGGCTTGCCCGGGTCGTAGTCGAGCACGATGGGGATGAGCCTGATCTCCTCAAGCTTCCCGGCCGCCCAGTCGATCTCGGCGACGACGCTCTCCCAGTACGCCGGGTCGTCGAAGAAAACGGCGGGAGGGGCCTCCCTCTTCTCGTAGAGGTCCGCCGTTGAGTGGTCGGTTGAGAGCCCCCACATGTCGAATAGGTCGCTCGGCTGGCGCCTTATGAGCGTGCTTTGGAAGACGAAGTTGCCGAGGCTGTAGAAGATGGGTTTCCCCTCGTAGATCTCGATCCCCCTGAGGACGTGTGGGCCATGGCCCAGATAGGCGTCGGCGCCGGTGTCGACGACCCTGTGGGCGAAGTCCCTCACCTCGTCGGGCGGGATCTCGAGGTTTCTGTATCCCTCGGGGGCGTGCACGCCGTTGTTGTGGTCGTGAAGGCTAAAGAAGCACCAGTCGCTCAGCCTCCTGGCGTCCTTGATGGCCTTGAGGTTTCCCTCTAGGTCCGATCTGTTTGGGACAAGCTCGCGGCGGGTCTCTTCCCCCTTGACGAACTTCGTGGCTCTATCGGGGAACCTGACTATTGTGGGCTCCTTCTCGAAGATGTCCGCCTCATGATCGAGCGTCTTGATGATCTCCAGGAATTGGCCCCAGTGCCCTGGCTTCATGTGGTAGAGTGGCTTTAGCCTCAGGGCGTTCACGCCTGGGCGGCCGGGCAGGTCCTTCCGAGGGTAGCCGGCTACGCCCAGGTCCCAGGTCGTGGCGGAGACGAGCGACACGATCCCCTGCGGAGTGTCCAGGTAGGCCGCCTCACGCGCCTGGGCGAGGTCTCGCCCCGCGCCCGAGTGGGTTAGGCCGACCCTGTCGAGGTTCCTAATCGTCGCCTCCAGCCCCCCGGCGCTGTAGTCCATCGCGTGGTTGTTCGCCTGGCTGCAGAGGTCGAAGCCGAGCCCCTTCAGGTCGTCAGCGACTATGGGGTCCGCCTGTCCGTATCCATCATACTTCCCCTCACCTATTGGGTACCCCTCGTAGCTGTGGACGGTTATCTCGAGGTTGATGAAGGAGACGTCGGCGTCCCTTATCCTCTTGAACAGGGGCGC
>JAUYEB010000229.1 GCA_030691555.1 Candidatus Bathyarchaeota archaeon | reverse complement strand
GTCGCGGAACGGGTATGCGCCCTTGAAGAGGTTGGCGACCTGCAGGAAGTAGAGGCGCCCCCGGGCCATCAGCTCCGCCGTTATCTGGTTGACCATCACATCGTATGGCTTCTCGGGGACGCGCAGTGGCTCCATGACCTCGCCGAGGGCGCGGCGGCAGATCACCATCGACTCGAAGGCGTCGTCGCTGTTCAGGCTGATGATCACGCCCTTGCTGACCCTGCCGAGGCGGTGCCCGCTACGCCCAACGCGCTGGAGGAGCCTCGTCACCTGCCGGGGGCTGTTATACTGGATGACGAGGTCGATGCTGCCGATGTCTATCCCCAGCTCGAGGCTGCTGGTGCAGATGACCGTGCGCAGGTTGCCCTCCTTGAGCCCCTGCTCCGCAGCGATCCTGCTCGTCTTCGCCAGCGACCCGTGGTGGATGCTGACAGGGAAATCCGTGTCCCAGAGGTTGAACCTGCTCGCCAGCATCTCGCTCGTGCTGCGCGTGTTCGTGAAGACGAGTGTGGTCTGGTGCTCCTCTATGAGGCGGCGTATGGCGCGTAGCCTCGCGGAGACCTCGGGGTGTGTGAAGAGGGTCGTCGCCGTCTCGAAGTCCTCCGCCTCCGGCTCCGGGTACACTATCTCGAACCGCGTCTCCCTGAGGGCCGAGACCTGGATGATCTCCACAGGCCTGTTTGTTCCAGCCAGGAACTGTGCAACCTTGTCGGGGCTGCCGATCGTGGCGCTCAGCCCGATCATCTGGGGCGGCTCCTGCGTCAGCTCCCTCAGCCTCTCCAGCCCGAGGGACAGCTGGCTCCCCCTCTTGTTGTCTGCTAACTCGTGAATCTCATCTAGGATTATCCAGCGGACGCTCTTCAGGTACTGCTTAAGCGTCCGACCGAGGAGGACGGCCTGGAGCGTCTCCGGCGTCGTGATGAGCATGTCGGGAGGGCTAGTACGCTGCCTGTTCCTCTCCTGATCCCCCGTGTCCCCGTGGCGTATACCGAGCTTGATGTCGAGCCTGTTGCACCAGTAGGTCATCCTGTCGAGGATGTCCCTGTTCAGGGCGCGTAGCGGGGTTATGTAGAGTATGCTTATGCCCGGCCTCCTCTGCCCCGACATGAGGAACCGGTCCATGACGGGGAGCATCGCCGCCTCCGTCTTCCCCGTCGCCGTCGCCGAGATCAGCAGCACGTTCTTCCCCTCAAGGATCAGGGGTATCATCCTCCTCTGCGGCTCCGTCGGCTCCGTGAACCCACGCTCCTCTAGGAGACGCCGGACGGGCCTGCAGAGCAGCTGGAAGACGTTCCCCTCGGCCAAAGCGTAGAGACCTTCAGTCGGCCCAGATAAAAACCATATCTAAGAGGCGTAACACGGCTGGCGAAACTGGAGGTAATACGTTTTAATATTACGAAATCGTAATACGATTTGGTAATAAGGATGACCGAGATGGCGACCATCTCCGCGAAGATACCCAAGGAAAAGAAGAAGAAAATGGAGGAACTCGGCATCAGTCCCTCCGAGGTCTTCAGGAAGGCCATCGACAGGGAGATCGAGGAGAGGGAGTGGGAGCAGGTCATCCACAAGCTCGACGAGGCGAGACCCATCCTCATGAAGACGAGCAAGGAGGAGTGGGTCAGGGCGATAAGGGAGAGCCGCGACGAGAGATGACGCTCCTCATCGACTCCTCAGCCATCCTGAACCTCTACATGGATGAGAGATACGCCCCCCTCATCGGCGCCTACACGACGCCCCTGGCAAGATACGAACTCGGAAACGCCGTCTGGAAGAGAGTACACCTTCTAAAGTCGACGAAACTGGAGGAGGGGCTCAGGCTACTCGACGCCCTCGACACGCTCTACCTGAAGATGAACAAGATCACCGAACTAGACCCGGGTGAGACCATCAAGCTGGCTGACGAGGACGGGATAACCTACTACGACGCCACATACATCACTACCGCCCTCGACCACGGCCTAACCCTAGTGACCGACGACCGGCGGCTATACAACTCCGCCGAGAAACATACCAAGGTCTCCAGAAGCAACGACATCTAGCACCGAAAAAATCATACAAACAGAGCCAATAATGTCGTCCCATAATAAATCCAAATCACACCGGGGACCCACCAATACGGAGTAGCCGCCGGTATTACGTTTTAATACTACGAAATAGTAGTATGATCAGGTAGTAAGGATGACCGAAATGGCGACCGTATCCGCGAAGATTGAGAAGAGCAAGAAGGAGGAGATGGAGCAACTCGGAATATCCCCATCCGACATCATCAAGAAGGCCGTTGACGACGCCATCAGGGAGAGGAAGAGGCAGAAACTCATCAAAGAGATGAACGAGGCGGGGAAGCTCATAAGGAACATCCCCAAGGAGAGCTGGGTACAGGCGATAAGGGAGTCCCGTGACGAGCGTTGAGCCTCCTCTTCGACTCCTCAGCCATCCTCAACCTAAGCCACGAGGGAAAGACCGAGACCTTCATCGACCACGCCACGACCCCCCTGGCCCAATACGAGATAGGAAACGCCGTGTGGAAGAAGGTGAACCTCACCCACGAACTGACCGAGGGCGCAGGAAAACAATACCTGACCAAGGTACTCGACACCCTCCAATACATGGGGGAGGTAAAGATCGAGAACGCCGAGGCGATACTGGAGATCGCGCACAAGGAACGCCTAAGCTACTACGACGCGTCATACATCCAGGCCGCCATCGCCTCAACATCAACCCTAGTGACCGACGACATCAGGCTGAGAAGGGTGGCGGCAAAATACATCGAAACCACAGACAGCCAACACACCCAGCCGCAGTGAGCAAGATTCAGCCCCAGACAGCGGGCTAAGATGTTCGTCGCCCTCCGCCGCCGAAGGAACCAGAAAAACGCCCCAACACCGAAAACCGGCTAAAATACGCGGAAACGCGGCGACGGCGAACACACCCCCCTCCCCCCACCCTGCACGCACGACGAGACGCGACCCAACCACGACACGAAACACCCAAAATGCCGCATAAACGACGCCCTAAAACATACATAGATTTAAAGGCGAGAAATACCCCCCATCACTCCGTATATTTGGGCTCCCGCAAGGTGGCCGAATATACGCAAGAAAGGAGTGAATAGAATGGATTACCGCGAAAGGCGCAGCTTCGACCGTGGACCACGGGAGATGCACAAGGCGACCTGCTCGGACTGCGGAAAGGAATGTGAAGTTCCCTTCAAGCCGACCGACGGCAGGCCCATCTACTGCAACGAATGCTTCGCCAAGCACAGGCCACCGAGAAGCTACTAAGCCCAACAGTGAGCCGCATGCGGGACACACCCGCGCGAGAATCGGTTTTTTAAAGTTTTTATGCCCAAAAAAAGAGGAAACCACAACACCTTTTTAATCACCCACCAACCCCACGAAGGGTTGAGGAAACATGACCGGGAACCAATCCTCAGAGAAGAAAGAACTCATCAAGAAGGACAACTTCAGCGAGTGGTTCGACAACATACTATTAGAGGCGAAGATCGCCGACGACCGCTACCCCGTCAAGGGCTTCACCGTCTACACCGGGTGGGGCTTCAGCACGACCAAGCGGATCATCGCGATGCTAGAGGAGAAGCTGGACGCCTCGGGGCACGACCCCATGCAGTTCCCGGTAGTCATACCCGAGGACAGCTTCCAGAAGGAAGAGAAGCACATCAAGGGCTTCAGCGGGGAGGTCTTCTGGATCACCCACGCCGGCGAGAACGAGCTGGAGAGGAGGCTCGTCCTACGCCCGACGAGCGAGACCGCCATCTACCCCATGTTCAAGCTCTGGACCCGCAGCCACGCCGACCTACCCATCAGGATCCACCAGACCGGGAACGTCTACCGCTACGAGACCAAGGCAACGCGCCCGCTCTACAGGGGGCGCGAGTTCCTCTGGAACGAGGGACACACCGCCCACGCCACCTACGATGAGGCGGAGGCAAACGTACTCATGGCCATCGACATCTACAGCCAGGTCTACGACGCCCTCGGCCTCAGCTACATCCGCCTCAGGCGCCCAGACTTCGACAAGTTCGCGGGGGCCGACTACAGCGTCGCATTCGACGCCTGGAACCCGGACGGTAAGTCAAACCAGATAGGCACCGTCCACCAGCTCGGCTACAACTTCGGCAAGGCATTCGAGATCACCTTCGAGAACGAGAAGGGGGAACAGGCCAACGCAACGAACACATGCTACGGCATGGGCTTCGGCAGGACCCTCGCCGCGGTCATCAGCCAGCACGGAGACGATCACGGCCTCGTGCTCCCGCCGGAGATCGCGCCGAGGCAGGTCGTGATAGTGCCCATCCCGGTGAAGGGGAAGGAGGAGATAGCCAAATCCTACGCAAAGGAGGTGTGCAAGGTCCTCGTCGAGGCAGGGATAAGGACGGTGCTCGACGACGACGACCGGCTCCGCCCGGGGGAGAAGTACTACAAGTGGGAGATGTTCGGCGTCCCTCTCCGCATCGAGGTCGGCCCACGCGAGGCGGACTCCAAGACCGTCACCCTCGTGCGCCGAGACACATTCGAGAAGAGCAAGGCCGAGCTCAAGGACCTACCCGCGACCACCAGAGCCCTCTTCAAGGCCGTCTACGAGAGCCTGAGGGAGAGGAGCAGAAAGGTCATGAAGGAGCGCCTCGCCACCGCCTCGAACGTCGAGGAGCTACGCAGCTACATGGAGCAGAAGAAGCTGGTCCGCATCAACTGGTGCGATGACATAAGCTGCGCCGAGAGGCTCAAGGAGCAGGTCAGCGGCGAGATCAGGGGGACCCTCTGGGACCACAGGGAGGAGCCCACAGGCCCCTGCATAGTCTGCGGCGACCCGGCCAAGAGCGTCGCCTACGTGTCCAGGACCTACTAGCCTCTTTCAATAAAAAACCGTGGACTAGGCTGGCTCGCCTTCCCACAATAATATAGGGTTAGGAGCGGCCCATCATTCTAGTACACATATTTACTACCCCGATGCGAAGTAGTTGCGTGGCCTCGATCTACCGCCCCGCCGAGGACTCGTACCTCCTTCAGAGACACGTGGAGAGGCTCGTGGAGGGCTCCGTCCTCGACATGGGGACGGGCAGCGGGATACAGGCGGTCGCGGCCGCCAAGAAGCCGAACGTGAGATGCGTCGTCGCCGTGGACATAGACCCGGCGGCGGTCGAGGCGGCGAGGGGGAGGGCAGAGGAGGCCCACGTGTCCCACAAGATGTGCTTCATCAACTCGGACCTCTTCGCCAACGTCGAGGGGCGCTTCGACTGGATGGTCTTCAACCCCCCGTATCTCCCCTCCGAGGGAGGCGTCGAGGATCGGACATGGGACGGCGGGGGAACCGGGAGGGAGACCATCTTGCGCTTTCTGGAGGGCGCTAAGGAACACCTGACCCCCGGCGGTTCTATCCTGCTCATCTACTCCTCAGAGGCGGGGATAGAAGCCGAGCCCTACGGATACAAACTGGTGGTAATCGAGGAGAAGAGGCTGTTCTTCGAGACCCTCTACTGCGCGCGGCTCACCCTATCTTAATTCCCAGGGCGAAGCCCACGAGGAAACTCGAAGCGAACGGGAGGTTGCCGATTATGAGCGTCAGGATGCCCTCCGCCTCGCCTACCTGGCCGATGAGGCCACTCGCCCACTCCTGGAGCGCCGAGTAGTTGATGCTGATTATACCCTTGTAGGCGAGGAGCTCGAGGCCGAGGAAGGCGATGCCGACGAGGACGGCGACGAGCTTGCCTATCTTCTTGAGGGCGTATCCTGTGCAGAGCCCTGCTACGCCGCCTACGCCTAGCTGCGTCAGTAGGGGGGTTAGTATCTCGACCATGCCGCTTCACTAACTGTGTAGGCTTACTAGATATAAGATGGGGGATCAGCGGAGGGAGATGTGGGTGCCCGTCTTCCCCTCGACGGCGTCCACGGCCTTCGCGAGGCTGGTTATGATGGCCCTCTCGCCGCCGCGCTCTACGAATCCCAGCGCGGCCTCCACCTTGGGGCCCATGCTGCCCGCGCCGAAGTGGCCCTCTGAGAGCCTCTTCTTGGCCTCGGCGACGGTCAGGTGCCTTATGGGGGCCTGTGTCGGCTTGCCGTAGTCCATCATGGCGTGCTCGACGTCGGTGAGTATGAGGAGTATCTCGGTCCCCACCTCCTCGGCGAGCTTCGCGCCGGCCCTGTCCTTGTCTATGACGGCGTCCACGCCCTCTAGCTTGCCGCGGGCGTTCCTGAAGACGGGTATGCCGCCGCCTCCGGAGGCGATGACTATCATCCCGTCCTCGACCATCCTCCTGATGGCCTTCGCCTCGGCGATTCCGAGGGGGGCCGGTGAGGGGACGACTCGCCTCCAGGTCCTGTCACCCGTGGGCCTAACCTTCTTCACGACCCACCCGCGCTCGACTGCGAGCTTGTGTGCGACCTCATCCGTGTAGAATGGGCCTACGGGTTTTGTGGGGTCCTTGAAGTCGGGGTCGTCCTTGCTGACGAGCACCTGGGTGACGACGGTCACGACCTGCTTGCCGTCGCCGTCGAGGATGTTGTGCAGATGCTGCTGCATCATGTAGCCTATCTGGCCCTGCGTCATCGCCCCGAGGACGACGAGGGGCTGGGATGGGACCTGGTCCACGGCCGCCTCCTGCTGGATGGAGAGGTTGCCCACCTGCGGCCCGTTGCCGTGTGTGATAACGAGGTCGTAGCCGCGCCTCACGAGCTGGGCGATCTGCACGCAGGCGGTCTCGACGTTCTTCATCTGCTCCTCGAAGGTCCCTTTCTCGTCGGGCTGCTTGATGGCGTTTCCGCCTAGGGCGACCAGGACACGCTTTCCCATGTTGCACTCTTCCTTGGAAGGAATAACCGTTAAACGAAGGTCGTTAAAAACAGTTGCCCTAGATGGGTCAGAAAACGGCGGCGATAGCCGCATGTGGAGCACCCATATCCCCATCTACAGTAATTTGGACCGATCAAATTAGCTGAATTAATGATATCGCCTTCGTAGGGCAGGTGCTTACGCAGAGTCCGCATCCGAAGCACAGGTCCTTGTCGTATTCGAGCTTCCCGTTCACCACTTTTCTCGCGCCGAAGTGGCAGCGATCCTCGCATTTTCCGCATGATACGCACTTCGACTCGTCGGTCATGGTGGTGGCGATCGACTTGAGGATGTGGGGCGCCATGCCGAATCGCAGGGTGGCGCCGAGGATGCTGCAGCAGCAGGAGCAGCAGTTGCAGACGTAGTTTACGCCCTCGGGCTTGGGGGTGTCCGTGCGTATGTAGGCCATGGGGACGAGCCCGGCCTCGTGCGCCCTCGTTACGGCTTCGAGTGCCTCCTCGATGGTCACCTCCCTAGACGTTCCCCGGGCTATTCCCCTCTCGGCCGCGTCGTTCAGCTGCACGCAGACGTCCCGGGGAGCGTCGCAGTGGTGGAGCTTCGTGCGGCAGGGGCAATCCTGTATGGCGATCTTGCGAGCCTTCTCCAGGTATCGCTTTACGCTTTCGAGGTTGAGCACCGTGTTGTTTAGCTTGATCTCCTCGTAGACCGGCAGCGCGATGCCCGCCGCCGTGCTCTTCGCGTTATTGTCTGCCCACTCGGGCTCCCAGTCGTCCTCGAACCTGTATCCCGGTCGTTTATGCGCCATGTTTCGGGTTCCCTTCACTGAATGCTCGCGTCGAATAAATAATTGTATAAATGAATATAACCTAGAGGGTTATTTTCATAACTATATGAGGCTGGACGGGGAGATAGAGGAGCTTCGCAAGGAGCTGGGGAAGTTCCGGGTGGAGACGAGGCAGCGCCTCGAAGCCATCGAGGGGGAGGTGACCAAGCAGGTCAGCCTGAACTACAACCACACGATAACCGACTACCTCGTGGACGTGTCCTCGGACGCGGTCCGCAACCTCAAGTGCGACAGGGGCCTGGAGGAATCGGCCTGTAAGGCGACGCTCACCCAGCACCAGCAACGCTTCACAAACCTCCTCAAGACGGGCAGATTCGACGACTCCTACACGGAGCTGAAACAGGTGCAGGAGAACATGAGGCAATTCAAGACGGGGATGGAGGAGCAGGGCAGGAAAGGCTGCGTCGTCTGCATCCAGAACGAGCTCGACGTCCTCGCCTCGAGCGAGAGGCTCCTGACCCAGCTTCGCTCGATAGGCTCGCCCGCCTTAACTTTGGAGCAGGGGAGGGCCACGGTGGAGGGTCTAGACCCCGTGAGGGCGGCGGAGCGGCTTCTCGACCCGCTGAGTAACAAGACGCGGCTCATGATCCTGAAGAGCGTGTTCAGGGGGGAGAATAGGTTCAGCGACTTCGTAAACGTGACCGGCTTGGAGGGGGGTCAGCTCCTCTACCATATCAAGAAGCTAGTGAACTCGGGGCACCTCAAGCAGTTCGAGTCCAAGGACTACGTCCTGACACGGATGGGAATGCGCTCCATGATGCTGGTGGCGCAGCTCAGCCAGGAGCTTTCAGACACGGATCAGCGCACATGACTCGGCCGTGCGCGTGTTAGAATTATGAAACAAAGCAGTAGACCGATCAGCGCCGATTCCCACGGGACCGGTATCTGTGAGAGGGGCGATGTAGCCTCGGCCTTGAAGGAGGCGTCGGCACTCGATGATGACTCTAGGACCGTGCTTCCCCCGAACGTTGCCTTAACCCTCCAGTCTCCTCCAGCATCCGTTCTAATCTTGTCGTTGAATGTGCCATCCTTGTTCGTGGTTATGGTCCTCTTCAATTCCTGTCCGTTTGGCCTTGTGTAGGTTAGTGTGATCGTCTGCCCGGGTAGGGGCGCATCGTAGCCGTTGATTTTTATGTACGTGGCCCCGGTTGCGTTGAATGCGTCTCCCTTTCCCTCGGCTGCGATTGTTATGTCCGTCGCGTACTTCGTCTGCGGGGGCTTCACCTCGATGTTGAAGTCGAGCTTGTACGTGTAGGTGAATGTGCCTGTGACTATTGGGCTGCCGCTCCACCCCCACTCGGTCCTGATCTTATACGTGCCCGGTGTCGCCCACGGCATCACCTTGATTGTTGAGCCTATGTAGTCGGGGTCTGTGCCCCCGAATACCTCTGTGTAGCTGCCGGAGTACTCGACCGATGGTGGGGCCTCTAAGAGGTTGTATTTGTAGAAGGGCATTCCGCTCTTCGGCGTCTTGAAGAATCGCCTCTCCCCCACCTCCATGGCGATGGTGCTGTCGGGTTGATAGGGTGGCGCGTTTGCCCTCTCCCCCACGACCTCCACGTAGAATCGAGTCGATGCGTTGGAGGGTTTGAGGCTGTCCGAACCGGCGAACGTCGCGTTCACCCTCCATGTCCCGATCTGATCGGTTGTGAGGGAGTCGGAGTACGAGCCGTACATGTTCTTAGATACGGTCCTCGTCAAGATCTCACCACTCGGACTTGTATATTCTAGCTTGATCTCGGCTGAGGCTGTTGAGGGCGCAATGGAGCAGAAAACCCTGACAGTTCTACCAATCTGTGAGAAGGATGAATCGGAATAACATTCGAGCCTGCTATCTCTCAATCTCGCGATTGAGGGCTTCTGGATCACCTCTGTTCCCGGGGGGTTGTCGAGGATGTAAATCATCCCTTGGCCCGGCGAAACGAAGCTCCGGGCAGCCGCCACAACAACCATACCGTCTGATGAAAATGCTATGTCTTCGAGCATCAGATTTTTCCCGACTTTGTGGCTCCAGATTGTCGTTCCCCCCGAGTCAAGGAGGATTATGTCACTACCGATTGAGGCTGCTACGTATTTTCCGTCTCCCGAGATGGAGACCCTGTAGGGGGAGCTGGTCCACGCCTCGCCTCCCCAAAGAAGTGCACCAGAGCCGTCGAATAGGCTCAAAGAGGACGCCTCAACTGCGACTTGTCCGCTGGAGGAGACGGCGACCGATCCGACATAGATGTCAGTCTTCTCGCTCCACAGCAGCTGGCACTGCTTATTTAGCAAAATAACATCTCTGGAGGACCCCACGGCGATATAGGATGCGTCTGATGAGACACTCAGATGTAACTCGCCGGAAGCGACGGTCGACTGGGATAGTGTGTTCCCGTCTCGATCTAACACTTGGACCATGTTCTTGAATGACGAGTCGGTTACCCCAACGACGATATAGGCCCCGTTTCCCGATACGGCGGCGTCTGAGACGTCGTTGAACGTCTTTTTCCATATCTGGTTGCCGTTCGAGTCGATTAGGAGGAGCGCTCCTCCAGATGCAACGAGGATTGCGTGGTCTCCTCCCGAGATCGAGACC
>JAUYEB010000048.1 GCA_030691555.1 Candidatus Bathyarchaeota archaeon | reverse complement strand
CCGCCGACCACCCGATAATGGAGACGGTTAAGGCGGCGTACAGGGACGTGTCCGGCGCCCTCCCACGCGTCGAGGGGAAGACGTACAGCAGCGACATGCGCCTGCTCGTCAACCTCGGCTCTACGCCGACGATGATATTCGGCCCCGGGGAGCTGCGTGAGGCCCACTCCGCCAACGAGTCCGTCGGCGTCGAGGACCTTGAGAAGGCGGCGAAGACCTACGCCCTCGCCATCCTCCGCTGGTGCAACCAGCCCGGGTAAAGAGTCATTTTTTAGAGCGGGGCAAGAAGATAATGTCGAGGCGAGATCGAGTTGGATGAATACTACCGTATACCGGATTACCCCGACCACATATCGAGCACGGCGGTTCTGGCGCGTATGCTGGACGGCCTCGGGTTCCGCTTCTACTGGGCGACGGAGGGGCTGAGGGCCGAGGACTACGCGTTCCGGCCGGCGGAGGACATGATGAGCGTCGGGGAGCTTGTCACCCACGTCTGGTCCCTGATGAACTGGGTGAGCAGCTCGGCGCTGAGGAAGCCCTACGAGGACCCCGAGGACGGCCCGACCGCCAGGGAGGGCGCACTCGGGATAATACACGACCTAAGGGAGACCCTGCTCGCGATGGGTGACGGGGACCTGGGGAGGCTGCGCATCCGCGATAAGCCCTTCTGGAACCTGATCAACGGGCCGTTCTCCGACGCCCTGACTCACACTGGGCAGATAAACTCCTTCAGGAGGCTCGCGGGCAACCCCGTCGCGGGCGCCAACGTCTTCACGGGAGAGCCGCCGAAGGGCGGGAAACCGGGAGAAGAGTAGCCCCTACTGGGCGCCCGTCTTGCTCTTTATCCGGTTCCTCCTACCTTCAGTTGTACCTCACGTTCTGGCTGTAAAAGAACATCCCCCATAGGTTCCATAGAGTCTATACCCGTCGGCGGAGTCAGTTTAAATCCCCGTCTCCCTTGTTCCATGAGGGGTCCTTGAAGCGCCTCGGATTCATAGTCAACCCGGTTGCCGGGATGGGGGGCCGCGTCGGCCTCAAGGGGAGCGACGGGGCGGAGACGCTGAGGAGGGCGAGGGAGCTCGGCGCCACGGAGACCTCCCCCGCTAGAGCTACGGAAGCGTTGAGGCACCTAACCCCTGTAAAGGGACTCTTTGAGCTGATCACCTACCCCGGGGAGATGGGGGAGGACGAGGCCCGGTCGGCCGGCTTCGAGCCGAGGGTCATCGGCGCCATCAAGGCGGGGGAGACGACCTCCGCCGACACCAGGGCTGCGGCATCCGAGATGGCCCGACTCGGCGTCGACCTGATACTCTTCGCGGGTGGAGACGGCACGGCGCGGGACATCTGCGAGGCGATCGACGGCAAGACGCCTGCGCTCGGCATCCCAACGGGGGTCAAGATACACTCGGGCGTCTACGCGATCTCCCCCTCCGCCGCCGGGGAGCTCGCCGCCAAGTACCTCCGGGGCGAGGTGTCCTCCGTCCAGCAGTCAGAGGTCATGGACATCGACGAGGAGGCCTTCCGCGAGAACAGGCTCAGCGCCCGCCTCTACGGCTACCTACGCGTCCCCCGCGAGGAGGCCTATATGCAGGGCTCCAAGGAGGCGAGCCCAGTCCAGGAGGACGAGAACCTCAAGGCCATAGCCGCGGACCTCGCCGACGAGATGACGCCCGACACCCTCTACGTCCTCGGCCCGGGCTCCACGATAAGCAGCGTCGCCGAGCACCTCGGGCTCAAGAAGACGCTCCTCGGCGTCGACGTGGTTCAGGGTGGTAGGATCGTGGCGGCGGACATCAACGAGGAACAGCTCCTCGAACACGTATCCGGCAAGAAGGCAAAGATCATAGTCACCGTAATCGGCGGGCAGGGGTTCGTCTTCGGCCGAGGCAACCAGCAGATAAGTCCCAGGGTCATACGCGCCATCGGAAAGGAGAACATAGTCATAGCCGCCACCCCCGCCAAGCTCGCCACCCTCCACGGCAAGCCGCTCCTCATCGACACAGGCGACCCCGCACTCGACGCCGAGCTAACCGGCTACACCCGCGTCGTCACCGACTACGGCAGACGAGTCGTCTACAGAATAAAATCCGGGTAACCCCACCCCCCCGAAGGCAAAACGCGCATCCACCGCATCAGGCGTTCCGGCTACGACTCCTTAGAAAGAGGACCACCGCGACCAAGATCAGGCCGAGGAGAACCGCTCCAGGCGGGTTACCCGGAATCCCCCCAGTCGTCGGCGGAGAGGACGGTGTTTGGGAGGAGTTCGTTCCCGGCGTCGCCGGGGGAGGAGCCTCCGAGACCGTCAGATCCAGCACCTCCAGCAAGATCGCCCCGCTCCAGACCTTGACCCTGTACGACCCCGGCTGCAGGGACTTGCCGGGGTTATAGTCGTCGAACCCGGTCAACCCGTGTGGGATGTTGGAGCTTCTCTCAAATAGGACAGCGTCCTTGTCGTCGAGGAGCGTGACGGTGATGACCGGCTCGTCAGTCCCGCGGTTCTCCACGGTCGGATAGATGGCATCGGCGACTAGGAAGGTTGTCGTGGCCGAGCCGAAGGGCTTGGGGGAGACCCAGCAGTCGATGTCGGGAGACGGCTGCGCCGCCTCCGTCTTCGAGGCGGTGACCGCGAACAGTGACAGCCCATCCGAGGCGGCGGAGTAGTAGGTGTATGTGGTGTCACGCCCTGTCTCATTCGTCGGGAGGGGAGACCAGACCCCGTCGCGGAGCCGGGAGAGGACAACGTCCGAGGCAGCGACATCGCTAACGTTCATCCAGGAGTTCTCCACCCTCAAGACAAGGGTAACCCGCCCCGGGGAGCCGCCCGTCGAGTTGAGGGAGAGGTAACAGTAGACCCTCCCCTTGGGGACGGGGGTGACCCCGGTCGGCTCAACTTCCTGAGCCGTGACAACCAGATCGTTGATCTTCTCGGTCGGCGCGACGCTCACCGAGGCGATGGGGGTCGTCGCCGACTCCAGCTTCGCGGAGGCCCCGGCGGCTACCGAACCGAAGGATAGACGGACAGGGCCCGCTCCCGCCCTCTCCTCGAGGGCGTAGGCCACGAGCGTTGAGAGGAAGCGGTCCAGCTTCGTCAGTTTCTCGGCCGGGGCGACGTCGACGCCCTCCCTCCTGACCTTCGCGGTCACCGCCTCGGCCGCGTCGGCGTTGCGGGCGGCCTTCAGTGCCGTGGCCCAGAGGCCTGCCTCAAGCTCCGCGTAGGTCACCCCGAAGGCCTTCTCGACCGCCTCCGAGAGAGGGACCCCCTTGCCATACTCCGTCAGGAGCCTCTGCAGCCCGTTCTCGTACCTCGCCGAGACGTAGAAGTGGAAGGCGATCCCCTCGCCGGAGTCGAGCAGCTTCTCCGCGTCGGTGAGGCTTCCGTAATTCATCCCGGCTAGCGTTGGGAGGGGGATCAGCGGGGGTGACCCGGTGAGTAGCGTGGTCTTGAGCTGGTCCGTGGTGGATGTGTCGAAGGGCGGCCTGTCGGCGTCCCACTCGGCGTCGAGCCACGCCATCTGTGCGAGGGGCATCCCCTCGTTGAACCACTGCTCCCAGTTCGTGTAGACGCCGGGGTATAGTTGGCGGAGCATGGCGTGCCCG
>JAUYEB010000004.1 GCA_030691555.1 Candidatus Bathyarchaeota archaeon | reverse complement strand
GACGGAACGAGCATGCAGCGTAATCCTCCGTATGAACGTAGAAATATATGTCACTAACAATTAATAAGAGGTTAAAACAGAAAAACGCAAAACTTCAGTTATAATTTAACTCAACTTGTACCAAATATTGCGTGTGCTAATTCAATGATAAATTCTCTTACACTCGGTATTGATGCAATTATAATTATACCAATAACCAACACAGCAATCGCAATTGCTAGAGCTTGTCCTCTTCGGTTTCTCATAAAAAAATAAAAGTTCAATTTATCTATATATCATTTTCTCTTTCTCAGGATCTTCTTGCCTTCGTACTCACTTACATAATCAAAGCCTGATTCTAGGAGCCCTGTGAATTCGGTTAGATTGTTGGCTACCTTGACTGTGAATTCATCTGAATAATTGATCAGACCTTTTGCTATGTGCATATAATACAGGGTACTCTGGATGTTTCTATGCCCCATCAGGTACTTGACGTGGAAGATGTCCCTAGTACGAATGTAGGTAGTGGTACCAAACCAATGCCTGAGATCGTAGAGCCTGATCTTTAGAAGCTCAGGATCCTTGAATTTATCGTAGGCTCTGTTCCTATAGAATCTCCACTTCTCCTTGATCGTCTTAGACTCGGGGAACAGCCTCTGGTTTACTCCCTCAATCTTGAACCTCCCCACGTAGTCCTTGATCAGATCCTTAGCCTCTGGTTTGAGCCTAAGGGTCCTCTCTAAGCTAGTTTAGAGGTCTTGACTGTCAGCTCTCCCCTCTCTAGATCTAGATCTCTGAGTGTGATCTTTGAGATCTCATTGGGTCTAAGCCCATGCTTGCTGATCTGGAAGATGGTTGAGTACTTCTTGGTAGCAGTTGATAGGACTAAATTGATCCTCTCTTCAGTGGGAACTTTGACCGGATATGATTCTAGGCTTAGGATTGGCTTGACCCATTTGATTTCATTAGCTAGACAATAATGCCTGTAGGCATCGAAGAAGATGCTACGGGTCTTATTGCTGCACTTGAGATCAAAGACCCATCTCTCCACCTTCTCAGGATCATCAAGATCAGAATCCCTGTTAAGCCTCTTCAGCATCTTAGCGTATGTCTTCTGGGAATCCTTGCTGAGATTCCTGATGGACCATAACGCCTTGATGACTTTCTCAGAACTGGGTTGGTAGCTGTATGGTAGCGGGGGGTAGATTTGAACTACCGACCTTGGGGTTATGAGCCCCACGGGCTAACCTGGCTGCCCTACCCCGCTTCCCTCCCAGAATATCCACCCAACTCTTATAAACTCTTCCCGACTCCCCCAAACCCAACGGAGGGGAACCGAGACGGGCGAAGAGAAGCGGATAGCGGCCGAGAGGATAAGGACCCTCTTCCGCCTCGCCGAGGCCGCCCACGCCACCAAGCCCGACAGGGCGCAGAGATACGTCAACCTCGCCCGGCGCATAGCCTCGAGGAACAGGCTCCACCTCCCGGCCGACCTGAAGCATAGGGTCTGCCCCGGGTGCAAGGGCTACATGGGGCCCTCGACGAGCCGCACAAGGATCAGGCAGGACCGCGAGCCCCACGTCGCCATCACGTGCCTACGCTGCGGCCACGTCACCCGCCTACCACTCAGGAGGCGGAAGCCGTGACACTCAGCCTCATTAGCATCGGGCTGGCCGACGAGAGGGACATAAGCCTACGCGCCCTCGAGGAGGCGCAGGGATGCGACGTCCTCTACGCCGAGCTCTACACCATGAAGCTCGCCACCACCCTCGCGGCACTATCCGAACTCACAAAGAAACCCGTGACTCTCCTCCCACGAGGCGACCTCGAGGAGAGGAGCGGGGAAATCCTAGACGAGGCGCGCAGGAGGAGGGTGGGGGTCCTCGTGGGCGGGGACTGCCTGAGCGCCACGACCCACATCAGCCTCGTCCTAGACGCCGCCAAGAAGGGCGTGAAGACCCACATCATCCACGGCTCAAGCATCATCACCGCCGTCGCCGAGACCGGCCTCAGCATCTACAAGTTCGGAAAAACCGTCACCATGCCCCTCCCCGAGAAGGGCCCAGCAGACACCGTCCTCCGCGGCGTCGAGGAGAACCTCCAGACCGGTCTCCACACCCTCATCCTCCTCGACCTAGACAACGAGAAGGGCACCTACATGACCATCCCCGAGGCGGCGAGGCGCCTAATAGAGGCCGGGCTGAACCCCGACACCCTGGTCGTCGGAGTCGCCCGCCTCGGACAGAGAGACGCCCAGATCAGGGCCGGCAAAGCCAGCGACATCGCCACGCAGCAGTTCGGCGAAGCCCCGCACAGCCTCGTCATCCCCGGCACCCTCCACTTCGTCGAGGAGGACGCCCTCAAGACGATCGCGGGATGCCCCGACGAGGCGATGCGAGGGCGAGTCCTCAAACCCGAGATCGACAGGCTCATCGAAAAGTACACCGCTGGCTGCAGGCGCGTCAGGGACGAGATGAGGCTCGGCGAACTCCCCGCCGAGGTCACCGGCGAGCAGATAAAGGCTCTACTCGATCACGTCGACCGGTACCTCGCCGACGCCGAGTACTACCGAGGGGACAAGAAGCCAACCGCCCTGACCAGCGTCGCCTACGCCGAGGGCGTCCTCGACGCCCTAAAGTTATTAGGCGTCGCCGAGTTCGATTGGTGAACAGCATGAAGGTCCTCGCCTCCGGCGTCTTCGACCTGCTCCACTACGGCCACATCCGCTTCCTTGAGGAGGCGAAGAAGCTCGGCGGGCGGGACGCAGTCCTCGTCGTCATAGTCGCCAGCGACGAGACCGTCACCAAGTCGAAGGGACGGCCACCCGTCATCCCCGAGGACCAGCGCCGCGCCGTCCTCGAGTCGCTCAAAGTCGTCGACGAGGCCATCATCGGCTACAAGGACATGGACCTCGACAAGGTCATGAAGACCATCAAACCCGACATAGTGGCAGTCGGCCACGACCAGCACGAGATCGAGGAGGAGGTAAAACACCTCATCGCCGAGAAGGGCTACGCGGCGAGGGTCGAACGGGTGGGCCGCTTCGGCCCCGACGACCTGAACAGCAGCAGCAAGATCAAGAGGCGGATCGCCGAGGGCTCAGGAAGGAGATCTTGACGGCGTCGCCGTCGCCTAGGCCGAAGTGGCGGCGCAGGTAGACCGGGCTAACGATCTCCATCGTCGAAAGGTCGTGTATCGTCCTGTCCGCCACTATGAGCGCCCCCTTTATCTCGTCGTTGATGAGCAGCGGGTAGCACTTGCATGAGCCGAAGCTCCTCTCCCCGTCCTTGAACCCCTCCAGCACTGCGGATGGATGCTTCTCCAGCCTCCTCCGCCTCTCGAAGTCCTCCTGCTTTATCCTGACGTTCAGCGTCCCGGGGAAGGGCTCGAAGCCGAGCTTATCCCTGATCTGACTCATGTACCCCTCACGGCTGATGTAGTAGGCTCCCTCGAAGAGGCCGGAGACGACGGTGCCCTCGAAGACGAAGACCTCGGCGCCTATCCCCTCGAGGTGGACCTTGAGCTCCTGGAGGACCTCGTCCAAGGAGGATAGCCCCCCCTCGGTGATCGTGACTAGGCTACCGTCCGGGTCGATCCTCCTCGATATTAGCCCCTCCTCCTCCAGAAGCTGGAGGTGCCTTGATGCGGACTGCTGGGACCCGCCAAGGGCGCGACTGAGCTCGGTCGTGGAGACCTTGACGGGAGCCTTACCGCCGCCCAGGACGAGCAGGCTGTAGAGGGTGAACCAGAGATGCGGCTTGACGTCCTTCTCCATGGGGAGTCACCGAAAATGGGTGGAGCACACGTATATACCTATTTCTTAGTAGCCAACCGGAAACGTGCCGCCGGCGACGTGGCGGCGATCAAAAAGAGTGGTCGGCTTATCCCTTCGCGACGGCGACGGGGACCGACATCATCACCTTGCGCCCTATGCCGAGCCGGTGGCTCACATCGGCGACCCTGTGGATGTCCTTGTAGCTCTCCGGGCTCTCCTCCTCGACGACCTTGCCGCTGGCGGCGCGGATGACTATGCCCTTCTTCTTGAGGTCGGCGATTATCTCGTTCGCCGACCACTGGCGGCGCGCGCCCGCTCTTGAGAGCACCCTGCCCGCACCGTGGGCGGTCGAGGCGAAGCTGATCTCCTCCCCCTTCTCGGTGCCCTTGAGGAGGTAGCTGGCGGTCCCCATCGTCCCAACGAGTAGCACGGGTTGCCCCACC
>JAUYEB010000315.1 GCA_030691555.1 Candidatus Bathyarchaeota archaeon | reverse complement strand
CTCTTCCCGCCCCACACGATGGCGAACGCCCCGAAGGGCTACTCGGGCTTCACCATCTTCGAGACGGACAACCCGGAGGACGTGATGCACTACGTGACCGAGTACGGCCAGGTGGCGAGCGTCCAGGTTTTCCCGATCTGGGAGTCCGAGAAGGGGGCGGAGCTCTATCAAAGGCTCAAGCTGCCGATGAAGAAGAGCGGCGAGTAGCCGCAGCCCCCAGTTTCACCCGGGTCCCCCCTGCGCCCCGGTGCGCAACTCCTTTTAACGCTGACGGCGCGAGGACTCGCGGTGAAGCGAATGGAGTCAGCCTCAAGCTACCAGATGGGCGCATTCGAGGCGCTCGAGTGGGCCTGGCACCTCCTCAGGACGCAGAAGGAGCACAGCGGCTCAGTCGACGAGGCATACAGCACCGTCCAGGAGCTCCTCGCCAAGGTGGGGAAGGGCGGGGACATAGACTTCCGCAAGGAGATAAGCCAGCTCCATTAACCACGGGCTCGGAAAACCATTAATCGCCATGCCCTGACTTCTACCACATGGCCCAGAACGCCCCTGTGAAAGTGAACCGAAACGTAATAATCGAGGTCAGGATTCCGCTGGATGCGGCGAAGGCAATTTTTTACACGAAAACAGGCGCCGTCGAGGCCAACAGGGGCATCTAGGCGATGGAGATTAAGCGGTTAAGCCTCATGGAGGGGGCGAGGAAGGCCACTGGCACGGCCGTCATAATCGACGTCTTCCGCGCCTTCACAACCGCCGCCTACGTCATGGCCAACGGCGCGGAGACGATACTCCCCGTGGGCGGCGTCGAGGAGGCGCTGGAGCTCCGCCGCCGCCACCCCGACTGGCTCGTCACGGGGGAGGTCCACGGCCACAAGGTACCCGGATTCGACTACGGGAACAGCCCGGACGAGGTGAGCCGCGTCGACTTCACCGGCAGGGCGGTGGTCCAGCGGACGAGCAGCGGCGTCCAGGGGATACTCGCCGCCTCGGGCGCCGACGAGGTCCTCCTGGGGAGCTTCGTGATAGCCGAGGCGACCGTAGAATACATGAAGAGGAGGGACCCGGGGGTCGTCTCCCTCGTCGCCATGGGTTGGGAGGGCGAGTTCGAGGCCATAGAGGACGAGCTCTGCGCCGAGTACCTCGAGGCGAGGCTCCGGGGGGAGCGCCCGGACTTCCCCGACATGGCGCGCAGGATCAGGGCGGACGCCCAGGGGGCCAAATTCTTCGACCCCGCACAGACGAGCTTCAGGGAGGGAGACTTCCACGCCGCGATGAGCCTCGACAGGTTCCCCTTCGCCCTCAGGGTCGACCGAGGCCCCCCGATGCGCGTAGAGAGGGCCTGATCGCTACTTTTTAAACGCCCACCGCCACCATTTACTCGATTCTTATGCGGGTCTCCGACATCATGACGAAGAATCCCGTCACAGTCTCGCCCGCGGCGAGGGCCGACGAGATCGCGCACCTCATGCGCGAGAAGGGGATAAGCAGCGTCATACTCGTCACAAACGGCAAACCCGTGGGGATAGTCACCGAGAGGGACCTCGTGCACAGGGTCCTCGCCCTCGATAAGGACCCGAAGAAACTCATGGCGGCGGACATCTGCACCAAGCCGGTGATCGCCGTCTCAATCCACTGCCCGGTGGAGGACGCCGTAGACACGATGAACCAGCACAAGATCAGGCGCATCGTCGTCATCGACGACAAGGACCACGTCGCCGGCATCGTGACCACGGACGACGTCGGCTACAACCTGAAGAGCATGAGCGAGGAGCTCGCGATAAAGTACCTCAGCCTCACTAAGAGGAAGTAACTCGCGCCCCTCCATTCATGTTTTAAGCTGATTGGCCAATATGGTTGTAAGGGGGTCAGGTGTGTGAAGATCGACCCTTTCAGGCTCGAACGGTGGCTTCTCGAGAAGGCTGAGATCGACCTCGGTGGCGGGGGCGTCGCCAAGCTCCAGCTCAAAGATGTCGTACCCCAGATCCCCCCGGACACGGCCATGAGATACGGCAGGACCAACGGATCCGATGCCCTGCGCGGGCTTGTGGCGGACTGGTACAAGGTCGACTCCGACAACGTCCTGATAACCTCGGGGACGAGCGAGGCGAACCTGCTCGTCAACCTCACCCTCATCGAGTCGGGCGTCGAGTACTTCACGGAGGTCCCCCAGTACGAGCAGACCACCGCCTTCGCCAGGATGCTCGGCGCCAAGGTGAAGCCATTCCACCTCATCGAGGCAAAGGGCTGGACGCCGGACCTAAAGGAGCTTAAGGAGAAGATCAACAGGCGCACAAGGATCATCTTCCTCGACAACCCGAACAACCCCACGGGCGCCGTCATGACGCAGGAGGAGATGCAGGCCCTCTGCGAGTTAGCGGAGGACGTCGGCGCCTACGTGCACTGCGACAACGCCCTCCGCGGCTCCGAGGCGGACGGGAAGCCCGCGGCGACCCCCGAGTTCTACGAGAGGGGCATAATCACCGGTAGCATAAGCAAGCTCGGAGCCACGAGCCCCCGGATAGGCTGGATCGTCGCCGAGAAGGAGATCATAGAGCGCTGCTGGGTCATGAAGGACTACACGACCCTCAGCCACTGCGGCATCGGGGAAAAGATAGCCGAGAGGCTCCTCGCCAACCGCGCCCGGTACGTGAAGCGGAACATGGCGATAAGGCAGGCTAACGTCGACACCTGGAACGCCTGGTGCAAGGAGAACCCGGACCTCGTCACATGCACCGACCCCCAGGGGGGATTCACTGTCTTCCCCCGGTACAAGAACCGGCTCGGCTCGTCGAAGTTCTCTGAGAGGCTCCTCAAGGAGGAGGGGGTCATGGTGAGCCCCGGGGACCAGTTCGGCGTCGAGAGGCACCTGAGGATCAACATAGGCACGAAGGGGGAGACCCTCGGCAAGGGACTGGAGCGGATGGGCAGGTTCATGAAGCGCGTCGTAAAGTAGGCAACCGGCATGGGGTCCCGCAGGATACGGGTGTCCGCTACGTGCCGATGATCTGGGGGGAGAGCCTGGATCTGAGCCTCGCCCCGTGAGCCCCCCTTTACTCGCGGCGGCTCAGAGGATATTCCTCAACACGTCAACGATCAAAATTAATCCGGTTACGAGGAGTAATCCCCAGCTGAGGTTGTCTCCGATGAGGGGCCGGATCGTGAAATACTCCAGCGCCATCAGTAGAAGGAGGATCGATCCTTCGGATAATAGACGCCCAATATTAGCCATCGTTCTAAACCATTCACTGATCGCTTTATAAGGGTTTTAACGTCGGCGTCGCGGGAGACGTGCGATCTTCAGGGTTGATATTCCCCGCCGCCGATCCACAGTAGGGTGTCCTGGTGAAGATCGGTATCCTCGGGGGGACCGGCAACATGGGGGGCGGGTTGGCGCTACGCCTCTCCCTGAAGCACGAGATCACAGTGGGTTCGAGGAGCGTCGATAAGGCGGAGGAGGCGTCGGGGGAGCTGGAGGCGAAGGCCCAGGGCTTCTACCAGTCGGCGATGCGCGGGAGCATCACCGGCGCCCTCAACGAGGACGTGGTCGAGGGGAGGGAGATCATCATCGAGACGCTCCCCGCCTCCGCCGCAGTCACCACCCTAGCCACCATCAGGGACAGACTCACCCCAGATCAGGTGGTGGTCTCCTGCGTCGTCCCAATGAAGAGGCAGGGGAGGCTCTACACGTGGTCCCCCGTCGTCGCCGGGGGCCGCGACCAGTCACGGTCGGCGGCGGAGCTTATCCAGGAGGCCGTCGCCCCGGTGAACGTGGTCTCCGCCTTTCAGACGGTCCCCGCCCAGTACCTCAACGACATAGGTGGGATGCTCGACCTGGACGTCCTCGTGGCGGGAGACGATCTGGGGGCAGTCGAGAAAGTGATGGGCCTAGTCAGGGACATCCCCGGCCTGCGGCCCCTGAAGGTCGGCCCTCTGGCAAACTCGAAGTGGGTCGAGGCCCTGACACCGCTCCTGCTGAACGCGGCGATACTGAACGGGCTCCACGACCCGTCGATCAGGATAGTCCCTTGGTCACCCGACACCGAGGAGACATGAAAAAATAGTGTGCCGTAACTTAGCGTCGCCTGTAAATAACATTAAGAACTATTCTTCCTAGCACCTAACCATGAAGAGTGGGCACGAGCATGGAGGTCATCACGGGGAAGACGGGGCCGAGAACCATGGCCAACACGAGGCTCATGAACACCCTCAGAGTGAACCCCACGAAGAGCACGAAGCAGGCGGAGGCGGACACACAGAGCACGCCCACTCGATGAGGGACTTCCGAAACCGATTCATCGTGTCCACCGCGGTC
>JAUYEB010000227.1 GCA_030691555.1 Candidatus Bathyarchaeota archaeon | reverse complement strand
ACGCCGAGGTCGAGCATCCCGTCCACGTCCTTCTCCCTTATGCAGTCGGGGCGGGTCTCGACGGTTATCCCGACGTTCCTAATGTTTGATTTCTCGGCGTTTAGCTTGGCCTCGGCCAGGTCGGCGGAGGGGGCGTCGGTGAGGGCGTCGAGGCAGCCCTTGACGAAGCCCTCCTGATACCGGCGGGGGGATGCGGGGAAGGTGCCACCCATGATTATCAGGTCAACCTTGTCGACGACGTGCCCGATGGACTCTAGCTGCTTTATGCGCGCCTTCACCTGCCGGTATGGGTCGTACTCGTTCTGCGCGCCCCTCATGGCGGCGGGTTCGTAGCCCGTGTAGCTCTGTGGGCTGTCCTCGTCGGGGCCGCCGGGGCAGTAGGCGCAGCGCCCGTGCGGGCAGGGGTAGGGCTCAGTCATCACCGCGACGACGCTCACGCCGCTGAGGGCGCGCGCCTCCTTCCTCCTTAGAACTGGGAGGAGCCGCTCCGACTCCTCCTCGGTGAGTGTGGCGAGTATCTCCGAGTTGCGGGGAATCCGGGGCAGCCCGTGTGCGCGGGCGACCTCGATCTTCACGCCGTCAACGTCGGCCCTCGTGGGGGCGTCTATCTGAAGAAGTTTCTCCACAATCTCCCTGAGGGCGCGATCCAAAACCGAGTCCAACTAGGGAGAAGGAGGCTTAAAAGCGCTGTCTGCGTCCGCCGCCGCGTTCATCGCGTGGGGCGTGGATTATCCTCTTGGTGTAGTTGCTCCTCGTCCTCTGCTTGGGGGCGATGCGGGTCCTGGGCTGTGGCTCGATCTTGGGCGTCTGCGCCCTGACCTTGCCCGCCTTCGTCAGCGATCCGTGGGTCGGCATTGCTTATCGTCGTCTTCAGGGTGTCCCTTTCTCTATAAACCTTTCTAGGGGCGGAACGCGGTGTCGTGCCCGGGTATCACGAGCACCGGCTTGTACCCAGCGATCTTCTTCAGGCTGGCGACCGCCGTGGCGCCGCTTATGTTCTTCGTCACGACCTGGGGCTCCCTGAACTCGAGGTAGTCCTCCTTCACAATCGCGGCGTCGCCTATACAGGCCACGAGGCCCTCAGCGGTTTCGACGAGTGCGGAGATGCTGCCCGGCGTGTGGCCGACGGTCTCGATGAGGCGCACGTTCTTCGTGACCCTCTTCTCCCCCCTGAACTTTTGCACGTCGAGGATGTCGATGAAGGCGCTGCGCCACTCGGGCCAGTAGAGCTCCGCGGCGTACTGGTACTCCGCCTCGTGGATGAGGAGGGGCTTGCCACGCCACATGTAGTTTGACTCCGTGTGGTCGTAGTGGCAGTGTGTGTTGACGACGATGTCGATGTCGGCTGGCTTGAGGCCGAACTCCGCGAGTCTCTTGGGGAGGCACCCGTAGCGGCCGAGCTGTATGATCCCCGGGTCGATGAGGATGTTCTTCCCCTCGTCCCTGACGAGTATCGTGTTCGTGGAGCCGAGGTTGAACGTGACGCCGTTGTAGGTCTGCCCGATCGCGGGCGGCGGCATCGGGGTCAGCGGCCACCTGAAGGTGAGCATCGGGTGCCCCTCGCGGACACCGAGGCTCATGTAGAAACACTCGAAGAGGACGTCTACCCTCGCCTTTTCGCTGGACATGGATGGAGGGTGCCTTAGGGGTTGAAAACGGTTTCCTCAGTGGTCGACCCGGATCATGCGGCCCGAGGCGTCCATGCGCCTCTTCCCGAAGTCCGCGACCACCTCGCGCAGCTTGGCGGAGTTGAAGACGGGGCCGTCCCTGCAGACCCTGTAGGGGCCTATGGCGCAGCTCCCGCAGAGTCCCACGGCGCACTTGCACAGCCTCTCAAGGCTCGCCTGCACCGGGACGCCGAGTCTCTCAGCCTCTGCCCATATCTTCGCCGCCATGATCTCCGGGCCGCAGACGTAGGCATGGTCGAACTTGGTCTTGGCCATGAGCTCTGCCGTGTAGTTTGAGGCATAGCCGTGGTAGCCCTCGGAGCCGTCGTCGGTCGAGACCATGAGGCGGGGGCCGAGGAGTCTGCTTAGCCTGTCCTTGAAGAGCAGTTGGTCGCGGCTGTGGGCGCCGATGAGGAGGGTAGGCTTGACACCCTTCGCCGCCATCTCCTCGGCGAGGGGCGCGAGGGAGGCTATGCCGGTGCCTCCGCCGACGAGGAGGGGGCGCCTGCCCTTGAGGGTGTAGCTGTTGCCGAATGGGCCGCGCACCCCCACCTTGTCGCCCTTGCCGAGCTGGGAGAGGGCGCGCGTTGCGTCGCCTACAACTCTGACGGTGATGCTGGAGGGGCTGCCGATCGTGGAGAGGCTCATGGGGACCTCGTCGATGCCGGGTATCCAGACCATGACGTACTGGCCGGGGTGGGCACCGGTGACGGCGGGGAGGTAGAGCGTGTATATGTCGGGGGTCTCCCGCACTACCCTCTTGATAGTAACAGCGGTCAACGCATCACTTCCTGTGGGCGAGGCCCACGACCTCCGAGACCGAGCCAAACCCGTTCTCCCTTAGGTACTTGGAGATGCCATCGTTCACCTTGCCGTAGACCTCGAAGCCGTGGTCCTTCACCGCGGTCCCTATCTCGACGGCGGAGGCGCCCGCGAGCATGTACTCGACGGCGTCGCGCCAGTTCGAGACCCCGCCGCACCCCACTATCGGTATCTTGACCGCCTCGGCGATCTCCCAGACGCATCGGAGCGCCACCGACTTTATAGCCGGCCCGGAGAGGCCGCCGGTCACGTTGGCGAGTACGGGGCGCCTGAAGTCGGCGTCTATCGCCATCGCCTTGAGGGTGTTCACGGCGGTGATGGCGTCCGCGCCTCCCCTCTCGGCGGCCACCGCTATCCCAGCGATGTCGGTGACATTTGGTGAGAGCTTAACCAGGACCGGGGCCGTGGTGACCCTCTTGACCGCGGAGGTGACCCTCTCGACGCTGACGGCGTCTGCGGCGCACATCCCCGGCTCCCCGCCCACGTTGGGGCAGCTGAGGTTTAGCTCCAGCGCGTCCGCCCCCGCATCACACAGCGCCGCGGCGCCCGATTGGAACTCCTCCAGCGTCGAGGCGAAGAAGCTCGCCACGACTGGCACGCCCTCGTGCTTCAGCTCGCGCAGCTCATCGAGGTAGCCCTCGACGCCCGGGTTGGGGAGCCCCATCGCGTTGAGGAGGCCGCCCTCGACCTCGACGACGGTGGGGTTGATGTGGCCGGGCCTGCCGGCTGGGCCTAGGCTCTTCGTCACGACGGCGCCCGCCCCCGAGTCGTAGACGCGCTTCAGAAGCGGGGCGGACATACCGAGGACGCCCG
>JAUYEB010000209.1 GCA_030691555.1 Candidatus Bathyarchaeota archaeon | reverse complement strand
AGGGCCTCAAGCTGGGCGGGGTAAGGCACCCTCGGGTCGACGGCGTAGGGGTCGAGGGTCCTGTACCCGGCGGTGAGGCTGTCCCCCAGCGCGACCACGACGAAGAAACCGTCACCCATTCGCGCAGTCACCCGATGCTGGGGGCCTAGTTCAGGGAGGCGATGAGCCAGCGCAGCTCCTTGACGTAGTTGGCGTCGAGCTGATGCGCCTCGGCCCCCTCGACCATCAGCTCCACGTAGCTTCGAGCCGGTGCGTAGGGCCCCGAGGGCTTGACGCAACGGTAGAGGTCCGCGCTGTGCCAGCGTTTGTCCTCGCCGAGGACGAGGTAGGTTTCCCTCGTGTAGTGGCCCTGTGGGACGCTCTCGACGACGTCCAGCTCCTCGAACTCCTTCTGGCTCACGTCGTAGATGACGCCGCGGACCAGCTCCCCGGGGGCGTGGACTATGCTGCTGATGCCCCCCTGCCGCTTCTGGCTGAAGAACGGGAAGACGATCCTGTAGTTGGGGAGCTCGGCCCTCATCTGGAAGACGGCGGTGGGGCAGTACTGCCTGAGGAACTTGGGGGAGAGGTTGGAGCCGTAGGCGAAGTGAAGCATCGCATCTAGTTCACGCTTAAGCAATTTGAGGTTAACCCCGCCCGCCACGTTTAAAGGGGCACGGGGCGACTAGCACGAAGCTCGGGCGTGTGATGGGCGTGGCGGGCTTTCTCGGCTTCATGAAGGGCAACGTCCTCACCCTGACCGTCTGCAGCATCCTCTGGAGGGTCAGCATCGACGTCATCTGGCCCTTCCTCGCCCTCTACATAATGGCGCTCGGCGGCGAGTACGAGACGATAGGCCAGGTTATGGCGATCGGCAACCTCGCCTCCCTCATCCTCTACCCCCTCGGCGGCTACATCGCCGACCACCAGGGCCGAATAAAGATAATGGCCTACATGACCTTCGTCTACAGCTTCACATTCCTCATCTTCGTCTTCACCGACAGCTGGGTCTGGGTGGGGGTCGGCATGTTCGCCCAGAGCCTCATAACGTTCTACATACCGGCTATGCAGGCGCTGATGGCGGACTCGCTGCCCGCGGGGAGCAGGGGCGTGGGCTTCGCGGCCACCATGGCGATACCCAGCGCCTTCGGCATCGCCTCACCCATCATCGGCGGGTGGCTCATCGACTCCCTCGGCATAAAGCCGGCAGTCAAGGGCCTCTACCTACTCGGCTTCTTCGTGGCGCTCCTCGTCGCCACCCTCCGGCTCAGGTTCCTCAAGGAGACCCTGCAGTCCCACGGTGGCGTGAAGATCACTGTTGGCTCGGTCCCTGGCCTCATCCTGAAGTCCTACGGCGACATCGTGAGGATGGTCCGGGAGGCACCGCGTCGCCTCGTCACCCTGAGCCTCCTCATCGCGGGCTGCACATTCGTGGTCAGCCTCGTCTCCCCGTTCTGGATCATACGCGCCAAGGAGACCGTCGGGCTGTCGACGGCCGACTGGGGGGTCATCCTCCTAGTAAACGGCGCCATCAACGTCCTCCTCAGCCTCCCCGCCGGCGGCTACGTCGACAGGCACAGCAAGCGGCTCATAGCCGGGGTCTGCCTCATGCTCGGGGCGGTCCCCGTCTACCTCTTCCTCTTCGCGAGCAGCTTCTGGCAGGTCCTCCTCCTGGGCGCCCTCATGACGCTGCCGAACACGTTCCTCAACCCCTCGTTCCAGTCGATGTTCGCGGACATGGTCCCACGCGAGAAGAGGGGGAGGATGATAGCGGCGCTCGGGGGCGGCGGCGTCTGGCTGATGGGGGGCGCCTGGGGGACGGGCGTCATCTCGATGCTGAGCATGACTGCGGGCAGCCTCCTCAGCGGCTACGTCTACAGGCTCAACTCCTCGCTGCCCTGGATGATCCTAAGCGCGAGCCTCGTGGTGCTCGGCGTCCTCTTCGTGACCCAGATAAGGGAGTCGGGCAGGATCGAGGACTAGACGAGGCCGAGGGCCGCGGATAGCGCCCCCAGCTCGGCGCTGAGGAGGCTGTCGCCGGTCCCGATGATTATGACGTCGCCCCTCTTCGGGTTGGCCGCGCCCTCGACGAGTTCCCGTAGCGCGGGGTCTGGCGCCCTCTCCATGCCGGGTATCCGCGGATCGTCTCCGTAGACGATCGTGGTTGCGCCCTTCGCCCCCGAGAGTAGGGCGGCGTCCCTCTGCTCCACACCCGCCCGGACTCCCCCAGCCGCCCCCCTGACCAGCACCGCGTAGTTGCGCCTACCCACCGTGTCGTCCGTGCTCGGCGCCTCGCCGACGCTCTGGATGACGGTGCGGATATCCTTCAGGAGAAGCCCGCCCCTCGTCGAGGTGGTTATCCCTTTGGGCGTGACCTCGATCAGGTCGGCGTCTCTCAGGTGCCGGATCAGGGTCCTAGCTACCCCCTCTCCGACGCCGAGCCTGGCGCCGAGGGCGGCCCTCCCGATTCCCTCGCCCGAGGCGAGCTCTAGGGCCTTGACGACGTGGGCTTCGCCGAAGGAGGGGGTCCTGCCCGGGGCCGACTTCTCGACGATTCGCCGGAGGACGGGTCTGAAGCTCATATCAACTCTCATTCCGGCTCTGCCCGCTTAAGCCTTAGGCAACCCCTAAATATCTGGATGGATAATCCAGCCATGATGAACTCCAAGCAGGTCGCCCTGACCGCCGTGATGTCGGCCCTCGTGATAGTCGTCGCCTACAGCAGGGGCCTGGCGGTCAGCAGCCTCCCCGGGGTCTTCGAGTTCATGACGGTCCTCATCTTCGTCTCGGGGTTCTGCTTCGGCGGGGCCGTGGGGGGGAGCGTCGGGGTGATCGGCCTCAGCATCTACATGCTGATTCCCTACCCTTTCGCCCACCCCGCGGCGTGGCTCTACACGACGTCGCCGGTGCTCCTCGTCGTGATGGCCGCCCTCGGCGCGATGTTCGGCCTCGCCGGGGCCCTCGTCTCGAAGACGCTCAAACCCGACAGCTGGAAACGGTTCAGCGTGAGCCTCGGCGTGCTGGGGTTCGCCCTGACCTTCGCCTACGACGTCGTCTCTAGCCTAGGCTTCGCCCTCGCCTACCCCGCCTTCACCGACCCGATCCAGGCGGTCTACCTCACCTTCGTCCCGCTCTACTACCCGTGGCCGCCCATAGTCCACACGGTGACGAACACCCTCATCTTCGCCCTCGTCGCGCCGCCCATCATCCAGGGGATCAGGAGGCTCCCGGAAACGTTGAATACCGGCGAGCCCAAGCAGAGAACGGTCCATGCTTGATAGAGTACTTCCCCGCCGCGGACATCAAGAGCCGCGTGGATGAGATCATCGATACCCTTCACTTCGACCACTGCCGCCCCCGGGGCATCTACTGCGTCCGAAGCAGGGGGAGCCAGGCGAGGCGCACCATCGCCCGCATACACGGCCTGGGCAGGATCTGGCAACTCGCCATGGACATCGAGGCCACCTACATCATCGAGGTGATCTCGGAGCAGTTCGACCCCCTCAGCAGGGACGGGCAGGACAGGGTCCTCGTCCACGAGCTCCTCCACATACCCCACGGCTTCCAGGGCGGCTTCCGCCACCACGGTAACTACGTGACCAGGGACAACGTCGACGTCTGGTTCAGGAGGCTGCAGGACAAGCGTAGGGACTTCGGCCGCATCAGAAAGGGTTAAGCCCGGCCGCTACCGAGGCGAGATCGGATGTTCCCGAGCCCCCAGAGCTTCACCGTCAAGGGCCCCTCGACCCTCCGCGAGTTCATGGAGGGCCTCGGCACGGACGTGCTCTACGCCTACGACAGGCGCGTCATAGTCGTGCTCGTGAACGGGGAGCGGCGCTGGCCCTCGTCGAGGTTGGAGGCGGGTGACAAAGTTATCGTTTTCCCGATCGTGACCGGCGGCTAGCCGGTTACCCTGATCGGCACCCTCTCCGCCTGCTTGTTGTAGGCCGCCACGTCCCCGGGACCGTAGGGGTGCGCTATCACGATGCTGATCCGGCTGTACATGTTGTTCATGTCGGTGGGGGACATGTCGAGGCTGCCCGAGGGGTGGCTGTGTGCCGTCCCCACTATCGAGAAGTCTATGGGGAGCATGTGGATGGGGTAGCTCGCCGAGATGCTGTCCGTGGTGGCGAAGGGGGGGAAGAGGTAGTCCGTCAGGGTTATGGCCTCCTTCGCGGTCCGCCCCCTGAGGAGGAGCACCGCCTCCCTCGGGTGCCTATCCCGGGCGAAGCTGAGCATCTCCGCGAGGAGCCCCCCGGCCACGTAGACCTCCATCATACTCCCACATATTGGCGCGTGGGGGTTAAAGGCGATTACCCTAAAAACGCGGCGACACCCGAATACTCCGGTGGCAGTCCTGAGCTGTATAGACAAGATACTCAACCGCAGGAGCATACGCAAGTACAAGAGGGAGCCCGTCCCCGAGGACGTCAAGGCGAAGATACTGGAGGCGGGGCGGCAGGCGCCCAGCGCGGCCAACCGGCAGCCCTGGCACTTCGTGGTCTGCGAGGACCCGGCGGTCAAGGAGAAGCTCTCCAAGGGCAGGTGGTGCGGCTTCATAAAGGACTCCGCCTTCACGGTGGTCGGGGTCAGCCTCCCCTTCGACGAGACGAGCAGGAGGTGGGGCGTCGTCGACGTCTCAATAGCTCTACAGAACATGGTCCTGGCCGCGGAGGTCCAGGGCGTCGGCTCCTGCTGGATAGGCGACTTCAGGGAGGAGGAGGTCAAGAGGCTCCTCGGCATACCCGCGGAGGCCACGGTGGTCGCCCTCGTGCCCTTCGGGGTCCCCGACGAGAAGCCGGGCCCCCACGCCAAGAAGCCGCTAAACGAAATAATACACGCGGACAAGTGGTAACCGGGTAAGTGATCAGCATGGAAGCGATGGAAGCCATTCTGGGTAGAAGAAGCATTAGGAAGTACTCAGGTGAGCCGGTGACCGACGCGCAGGTGAAACGGCTGCTGGAGGCCGCGATGGCGGCGCCCTCCGCCCACAACAGGCAGCCCTGGCACTTCATAGTCGTAAGAGACAGGAACACCCTCCTCGAAGTCCCAAAGTTCCACAACTACTCAAAGATGCTGGAGCAGGCCGCCCTCGCCATCATCGTCTGCGGCGACCTCGAAATCGAGGGGGGAACCGGCTTCTGGGTGCAGGACTGCTCCGCCGCCACGGAGAACATCCTCCTCGCGGCGAAGGCCGCGGGGCTCGGCGCCGTCTGGCTGGGCGTCCACCCGAACGAGGCGCTCGTCAAGGGCCTGAGGGGCCTGCTCGGAATCCCGGAGAGGATCGTGCCCCTTTGCATAATCTCGATAGGCCATCCACTCGAGGAGAAGCCGTCGGGGGACAGGTACCGCGACGACAGGGTGCACATGGGCAAGTGGTGACCCTCTAAAAGGGGTCTAAAAAGGGCGCCGCCTAGCTAGATTTGCAATTTTTCTACGAAAATCTTAAAGATATCATCGATAAATTGCAGTACGGTAACTGTGATGAGCGGTAAAAAGTTACTTCCATTGCTAATCATACTGGGCATCATGCTCGCACTGCCGGCGCACGCGCTGGCAGAGCCGAACTTCGGTAAACAAGTAGCCACGGAGATAACCTCCGTCGCCGTCGACGACTACAACTCGGACGGCTTCAAGAGCGACGCCCTCGTCCGGGGCACCGTCACGCTAACGTCGGACGGGTCCCCCGAGAACCTGCGTTGCGTAATAGTGTTCTACCTGACCTACCTGCCCGACGGCAGCTACTCGGGCCCCATGAACTACGGGGACAGCTGGGTCCTATCCAAGGCATACGGAGGCTTCCAGTCCGGCCCCGGGGGCTATGTGAACGGCTTCGAGTTCAACATCGATAACCTCCCCTACCCCGGCTGGTACCGCATAACGGCGGCCGCGATCGTAAGAGGGCAGACCGGGCTCAGCGAACCGGTCATCTTCGACCCGATAGGCGGGGGCAGCCCCGGGCCAATAGGCAGGTAAGAATCGCAGTAGGCGGCCAGAGGGCAGAATGGGAATGGTCGACGACGCGGACCTGCGCATACTGACGGCCCTGGGGAGGAGCCCCCTGGGGACCGTTCAGGAGATCGGCGCACAGACGGGGATGACCTCCGCCACGATCTCCATAAGGCTAAAGAAGCTCAGGGAGAGCGGAGCGCTCTTCTCGGTCTCCGCCCAGCTGGCGTACCCGGCCCTGGGCCTCGAACCCGTCGTCGCCTTCATAGAGGCCCCCTTCAAGTCCCTCAGCAGGCTCGAGAGCCTCTTCGACAGGCACCCGTACACCCGCTACAGGGTCAGGTGCATAGGCTACTACAACGGCCTTTACGGCCTATTCGCCGTGCCCGAGGGGAGCCTACAGAACCTGAGGGCCTTCCTCGACGAGCTTAAGGGGGGAACCATAGAGGAATACAGGTTGGACACCTCGGTTGGTGGGTGGTCCTACTCTGAGGTGGACTACGGGCTCTACGACATGCCCAGAGACCTATGGGGATTCGACTGGTCTAGCTGGGCGGCGAAGGTCGACGCCCTCGAATCGGCCCCGCCCCTCCCCAAGCCCCCCGCATCGATACTGAAGCGCCTCGACATGAAGGACCTAAGGATCATCAAGGAGGTCACAGAGGACGCGAGGAGGAAGGGCAAGAGGATCGCGGCGGACATCGGGACGACCCCCTACCACATCACGAGGAGGATGCGCTTCCTCAGGGAGAACAGTGTCCTCGACAGCTTCAGGGTGATCGTGGACAAGGGGGTGAGCCGGCTCGTCACCACGTTCATGTTCGCCTGCTATTGTCCGCAGGACGAGACGAGGCGGTTCGCCGCGGCATTCGCCACGCTCCCATTCCAGTCGACCCTCATACCCACCCCGCAGGGCTTCTTCGTCCAGACATCGATCCCACCACTCGACCTCCCCGTCCTAGGCTCTATACTGCAGAGGCGCTGCGACAAGGTAGAGAGCCTCTGGTCGGACTACCGGAGCAGCATGCGCTACTACTTCTGGCCGGGGGCCTACAGGGACGGCGGCTGGGAGAACACCCGTGGGTTCATGGTGGATCAGGTCCTAGAGGAGGGCGGGAAGTAGTGGGCGATCGCAGGGCGCGGGGCCTCAACCCCGCGAATCCCCCGGATAACAGCCTCGACAACGAGATCAGGGTCCTCCACGTCGACGACGAAGACGACCAGCTCCATTTCACCAAGCAGATGCTGGAGAGCTTCGACCACTGCATAAAGGTGGAGTCTACGACGAAACCCGAGGAGGTCGTCGACAGGCTCAACAGCGGGAGATTCGACTGCGTCGTCTCCGACTACCAGATGCCGGTCATGGACGGGGTCGAGCTCGCCGGCAGGATCAAGAGCGTCAAGGACATCCCCCTCATAATCTACACCGGCAAGGGCAGCGCCGAGGTCGCCCGCAAGGCGTTCGAGGCCAAGGCGGACGACTACGTCCAGAAGGAGATGGAGCCCGCCCACTACCTCGTCCTCGCGCGCAGGATACGCCACGCCGTCGAGAGGAGCCGGATGAAGGAGCTCTACGGCACGGTGGTCAACGGCAGCAGGGACGCCGTGGCTATCGTCGAGGGCTCGAAGATAGTCTACGCGAATCAGGCGATGGCGGAGCTCGTGCTATCCGACGACCCCCTCCAGCTGAAGAGCATGGACCTGCTGAGGTGGGTCGAGAAGAAGGATCGCCCGGGGATCAGGAAGGCGATAAGGAGCCGGAAGGAGGCGGGCTCGAAGCTGCACAGGTTCACACTCGTCGACAACGGCGGGAGGCACCGCCAGGTCGAGGCGCAGTGCAACCCCATAGCCTACGCGGGCAGACCGGCGAACCTCTGCTTCATACGTGACCTCACGGAGAACGACGTAGATAAGCTGAGGCTCCCCCATGCCTGACCGAGGGGATCAATTCTTAAAAAGGGGGCGCTCATCAATGCGGTGGGGGCCCGTGGCCAAGCCAGGATAAGGCGCCTAGCCGGCAGCCGCAACCCGACGC
>JAUYEB010000153.1 GCA_030691555.1 Candidatus Bathyarchaeota archaeon | reverse complement strand
ATTCTATGTCGTTCCTCATGGTGATGCCTGTTCACGATTTTCCACCTTCTGCGCCACGACCGCGAAGCTGTGTCCCGAATAGAAGCGGGCGATCAGCCGCGCGAACGGTTTGAGAACCAGCGTCCGCTCGAGCTTCTCCTTGACGTGCTCCGAGAGGTAACTCTTGCTGCGAACCGCGCCTAATCCATGATTCGCGAGGAGTCTCCTCAGGGTTTCCGGCGTATAATGGTACAGGTGGTAGGGAAGCTGCCAGCCCTTCCAACGAGCCCAGGTCTTCCGGGCGTCCGTCCCCCCATAATTCGGAACGTCCACCACAAGCACGCCGTCCCGTTTCAGCCACTGTCTAGCCTTCTGCAGGTACGGGCGAGGATCGGGCGTGTGTTCCAGAAAATGCCACATGGTAATGACGTCGAACGACTCCGGGGGATAATCGAACCCGTCGATCGTCCCGACGACCACCGGTATTTCCAGTTCACCGCGGACGTAGGCGGCCGAGTTCTGGGAGATATCCATCCCCTCGACATCGTATCCCGCATCACGACAGGCAAGAAGAAAATAGCCCATGCCGCAACCGATATCCAGAACCTTTCCGGATTGTTTCACCCGTGTAAAAAACCGGATACGGTGGCTCTCCTGTAAAAGGCGCTTTTTCATCTCGGGGGATCCAAATGTAAGGCAATGACCATACTGGTCATCGAAATAGCCGTCACGGTAGAGATCGCCAAGTTCATTGGCATCGGGACGGGGGTCAAGGAAACCCAGCCCACAGGCGCCACAGCGATAGACGGTCCATTCCCCCTGCCGGATGAGTAGATCCCGCTCCGGGCTGCCGCAGAGGATGCAGTTCACAGCGGCATGCTCCATGAGATTAGTTGCCCCCTTCGCTATTCAACGGTTTGAGCGTTTCATAGATGGCCCGGTATTTGGTCCGCTTCCTTTCGGTCCTGACCCTGTCCCCGAGGAAAGGCATAGTCAGTGCCAGCGTGGCCAGCCGGAAACGGGCCTTGCACAGGTCGGCCCTCCGGATTCTGGCGATCGTCTCCGGGAGGTAGTGTTTCCGGTAGAAGAGGTACTCGGCCCGGGTCTTTTTCTTCCAGACCTCCGCGGGGACGGATTGCCGTTCGCTCTGGCCGCCGTAATGGACGACGGCGGCGTTATCGATGTACCCAATCTCGTAGCCGGCCCGGCGGACCCTCAGGCAGAGATCCTGGTCCTCTCCATAGAGGATGAAGTCGTCGTCGAAGCCCCCGATCCGCCGGATCAGATCCGTCCGTGCAACCATGCTTGCACCCAGGACGCAGGCAATGCTCCCCTTCAGGCCGGCCATCTCCGACGTGGCGAACTTCTCGCCGGGATACCGCCGGGAGACTGACTCCTGAAAGCTCCCATCCGGGTTGACCAGCCTCGTTCCGGCCAGGCCGACCCCAGGATTGGCATCCATGAACCGGACGCATTTCTCAATGACACCGGGGCCGGTCAATTTCGCATCCGGATTCAGATAGTAGATATAGCGCCCGCGGCACAGCGGCAGGAACTGGTTATTGGCCGCAGCGAAGCCTCTGTTTTCAGTATTGACGGTCAGATGGATCCAGGGATAACGGTTCCGGACAATGTCTGCGCCCCCGTCCGTCGAGGCGTTGTCGACAACAAAGACCTCCCGGGAAGGATCCGCGCCCGGACCAAGGGAATCGAGGCACATCCCGACCACAGCGGCCGTATTGTAAGTGACGATGATGATCGAAACGTCCGGTGGGACCATCTTTATCGGCATCCTGAAGTGAGGCTCCCCGCCCACGGGGCGGGAGATGCGGGTTATTCTTTCGGTCACATTCTACTTGAGCCTCTTCTAACAT
>JAUYEB010000141.1 GCA_030691555.1 Candidatus Bathyarchaeota archaeon | reverse complement strand
GGCTCGGACTCCCTCCCGGGGAAGCGGCCGTCCAGCTCGGCGTTGACCGTGTAGACGCTGCAGCCGAGGCGCTGGGCGACTGTGGGGGCGGTAAGGACGCCCGTGCCGTTGCCGGGGTCGATGGCGACCTTGAAGGCGGATTTCCTGATCTTGGCGGCGTCCACGTGGGAGAGGACGGCGTCGATGTATAGGGGGATCGCCTCGCGGTGCCTGACCTCGCCGACTCGGTCCCAGGGCGCCGCCTTCGGCCCGCCGGCGAAGAGTAGGTCCTCGACCCTGTCCTCGACGCCGCGGGGGAGCTCGACGCCGTCGGCGGCCATGACCTTGACGCCGTTGAACTGGGGCGGGTTGTGGCTCGCGGTGATCATCAGCCCGCCGTCGAGTCTGAGGTGCTTGACGGCGTACTGGAGGGCGGGTGTGGGTAGGACGCCGAGGTCGTGTACGTCGCAGCCGACGGAGAGTAGGCCGGAGACGGCGGCGTCCCTGAACCTGGGGCTCGTGGCGCGTCCGTCCCTCCCCACGGCGATGTCTCTCCCTAGTATCGAGCCGCAGGACGCTGCTAGGCGGGTCACCAGCTCGACCGTGAGTTCCGTGTTCGCGACGCCCCTGACGCCGTTCGTGCCGAATAGCTTGCCCATTCTACGAAACCGTCCGTCCATCCCTACGCGTGGGACCCGATTTCACGCTGTCGTGACCCGTGTCGAGACCCAACTGGTGAACCGCTTCCCTGAGATTTGAGCTTTGGATACGAAAAGGTGATGGGGTGCCCTACATGACCTGACGGTGGTCGAGGATGCTCTCGCTCACCTCCTTGCTCGGGCAGACCGTGACGCCCTCGGTGATGGTGACGCCGTCGAGTATCACCGAGTAGTCGCCTATCAGGCTACCCGACTCGATTTTGACCCACCTCTCGAGGATGGCGTTCTCGCCGATTATGGCGTTCTTCACGGAGGAGTAGTCGCCGATCGACGCCCCGGTGAAGATGATGCTGTTCTCTATCCTGCAGCCCTTGCCTATGAGGACGTGGTCGCTTATGGTCGTGTTCGGCCCTATGAGGCAGTCTGGCCCTATCTCGGCGCCGGGGCCTATGTAGCAGGGGGCGAGTATCTTCGCGGAGGGGTCTATCTTGACCCCCTCCCCCTGTTTCACCCCATCGTACTTGCTCAGTATTATCTGGTTGGCCTTGAGGTAGTCCTCGGGGATGCCCATGTCCGTCCAGAAGCCGTGGAACTCGAAGCCGAAGAGCTTGCGCTCGTTGGCCAGGACGGGGAAGACCTCGCGCTCTATGCTCGAGGCGCGCCCCTCGGGTATGTAGTCGAATATCTTTGGGTCGAGGACGTAGATGCCCGCGTTGATGAGGTTGCTCGGCTCCTTGCCCTTCTCGGGCTTCTCGACGAAGCGGGTTATGCGGCCCTCCCAGTCTAGCTCGACGGCGCCGTACCTGCTGGGGTCGGAGACGGGGGTCAGGGCGACCGTGGCGAGTCCGCCCTTCGCCTTGTGGTACTCTATGAGTCTCCTTATGTCGATGTCTGAGATGACGTCCCCGTTGAGGACGAGGAAGGGCTCACCGTTGAGGAGCTCCCTCGCCTTCCTTATGGGGCCGCCGGTGCCGAGGGGGCGCTGCTCCCGGCTGTAGATTATGCCGAGGTCGTACTTGGTGGGGCCGAGGTAGCGCACCAGGGCCTCCGCCATGTAGTTGACCGCCATCACGACGGTGTCCACTCCCCCCTGGGAGAGGTTCTTCAGGGTCCAATCCATCAACGGCTGGTCCCCGATTGGGAAAAGCATCTTGGGTCTCGTGCAGCTTAAGGGTCTAAGGCGAGTGCCGAAGCCACCCGCGAGGACTAATGCCTTCATCAAGCTCACCGACGGGTATGCATGGCTAGAGTCGGATTAATAAACTTCTGCAAAGACGGAAACGGGGCAGGCGCTACTTGAGGAGGAAGCCCATTACCTCGCTCAGCTTCTCCGGGCTGAGCCTCTCGTAGCGCTCTATGCTCCCGACGTCGTACCAGAAGGCGTCGGTGAGGTAGGCCTCGACGCGGCGCCCCCTCTGGACGAGGTAGCTTATCACGTCCCCCATGAGGTCGAAGCTCCGGAACTGCCCCTGCTGCTGCAGCTTCGCCATCTCCTTGAGGACGGAGCCGCTCAGCGTGAGTATGCCTATGCTGATGGGCTGCATGAGGTCGGGCTTCTCGATGAAGTTGGTGATCCGTGTGCCGTCCAGCTCTGCCTTGCCGACGCTTATGTTGTATTTGCGGGCGAGCGCGAGGGTCGCGTCGGCGTTCTTGCCCTGGTGGTGCTTGACCATGGCGCCGATGTCGAGGTTGCTTATTATGTCCCCGTAGTAGACGACGAGCGTGTCGTCGTCCCCTATCGCGCCCTTCTTGTAGGCGTTGAGGAGGGCGTTTGCGCTCCCCTTCAGGTTGGGGTCGTCGAGGACGTAGGTCATCTCGACGCCGAATCGCTCACCGTGGTCGAAGTAGTTCTCGATCTGCTGGTGCTTGTAGCCGACGAGGAGGACCGTCTTGGTGACGCCGTGGTACTTGAGGAGGCGGAGTATGTAGTCGAGGATGGGCTTCTGCTCCTCCCCCACGGGCATCATGCACTTCTGGAAGTAGTAGGTGATGGGCCTGAACCTCGTGCCCTCCCCGCCCGCCAGCACGACCCCCTTGACGACCATCGCCTAGTCACCCTTCGAGGTGATCAGGAGCAGCCCCAGGACTACGAAGAGGACGCCAAGCGGGGGGATTACCCACGGGCTGACGTTCCCGCCGACCGCCGTGATGGCGTAGTAGGCCATCAGGCCGCCGACCACCGCGAGCGCGACGCCTAGCACTGCCACGACCATGAATGTGTAGGAGAAACCGAACCTGCCGGACATTGGACCCCAACTAGGATAGCTGTGACGGGTTATTTAAGAGGCTGGGGCCGCCGCGATCTTCTCAGGCAGGTACTTGTCCACGATGTATGTCAGCCCGTAGCGGCTGAAGGCCTCCAGCTCCGCCTTCTTCTGTATCTTGATGAAGAGCTCTATCTCCCTCTTCCACGGGTCCTCGTTGTAGCGGGGGTCTGCCTGTAGCTCGGTGAGCCTCTTCTTGTCGAACTCGGTGAGGTTCTCCGTGGGGAGCTTGTAGTCGATGATGTCGCTGGCCCAGACGCCTATCCACTTGGCGTCCGGGCTGGTGAGGCCCCTGAGGTGGGCGGCGTTTGCGCTTCCTGAGCAGATGACCTGGGCGATGTGTACGCCCCATGGGTCGCCGTCGGTGAAGATGTAGACTGGCATCCCCCAGTCCTTGCTGAGGCGGTGGATTATGCTGCGTGTGCTGCGTGGGCTCTGCCCCGCGGTGTGTATGAGTATGGCGTTGAACTTCTTGTGCGCCTGCTCCTCGACTAGGCGGGTGAACATTGCGCCCTTCTCAACGACGAGGACCTTGTTGGCGGTGGTCTCTATGAACTCGCTGCTCGTCACGGCTGGGCCGACCATGATGCCGTCGGGGTGGTCTGTGAGGTTCGTGCGGCGCCCCTCGTAGCCTGGGACGGTGTACTCGATGGTTATGTCGCCGAATATGGCGCTCCTCTCCTCGGGGAAGATGCCGAAGTCCTCCCTCGCCTTGTTCAGCGCCACCTCGAGGTCGGTGATGATGCTGTCGGACTCCTGCTGGTCCGTGTACTCGATGTCCCGCTGGCCACGGGCCGAGTAGTATGCCTCCCTGAGTGTACTCGTCTTCCTCTGCCTGACGAGCTCCCTGGCGAACCAGGCGGTCCAGATGAGCTGGGTGAAGGGGCGTATGTGCTTTATGTTCCTGCTGTGGCGCTTGACCATCCTTTCGCCGAGGATGTACTGGCGGACGTGGGAGTCGTACTGTATGTTGTCGATGCTGCGGCTCTGCATCATCACCCAGGGGAACTCACCCTGGTTGATCTGGTCGTAGACGAGTGAGCCCAGCTGCTTCAGGGCCTTGTCCGTTGCCTCGCGCTGCTTATCCGCCTCGCTAATCCGCTTCGCCATCGATCTTCTCCTCCTTCAGCTCCTCTTCCAGCTCCTCTTCGGGCACCTCTTCCTCGGGCGGCGGGAGCACCCCGTTCTCCTCCCCGTTGCCATTCTCCTCGACGCCGTTCTCCTCGTCCTCCTCCTTCTGGTTGACCACCATGATCTCGTCGAGGAGCCTCTGCACGTCGGGCATCTCGGTCCTGTCGCCGAGCTTCATGGAGAACTCCGCTATCTTGGGGAGGTACTTGCCGAATATGTTGAGGCGGTGCTTCTGCTTCTCCAGCTTGACGCTGCGGCTGATGAATATGCGGAGGTCGCGCGCCGCCTCCCTTATGGCGTTCGTGATCTCCTTCTCGACCTCGACCTGGTCGGCGAGGAACTCCTTGCCGACGCTCTTGTAGGGGATCTTCGTCGAGCAGAGGTGGATCGCCACGACGAGGGGCGTCTCCTGCTGGACGTTGTAGGTCCTCCAGTTGATGTCCTTGGAGATGACCTTGTAGGTTACGCAGCTCGACTCGTCGAATAGGAGCGGGATGCGGTTGGCGAACCTGTAGAGGGTGATGCCGTTGCCTATCTTGCGGATCGTTGGCCCAGCGACGAGGGCGGCCTCGACGATGAAGGGGTAGCCGCTGTACGTGGCGGGGGGCCTCTGGACGGTCTTTATGAAGTCGGCGTCGGTGAGGTTGAGCTCCTTTCTTATCCCCGTCTCGAGGAGGTCGGGGCCTATGGGGCTTAGGCAGCTCGCGTCTGGGCGGTAGAACTCCTGGAACTCCTTGGCGGCGCGGACGAGCTTGACGATGTCGTCGGATTGCAGGCTGACGGGCTTGGTCTCGTGTTTTATCCCCGCGAAGGCGAGGAACTTCTCAGCCGTCTTGGGCCCGACGCCCTGGAAGTGTTCCATCATGAAGCCCTTCATGTCCCGGGCCCTGGTGACGAGCAGCATCCTGCGCAGGGTCTCCACGTCTATGCCGTGGGGGTGGGGCTTGACCCTCTGGGGCACCGGGGGCATCTGGGTCGTGCCCCTCTCGAAGCGGTACAGCCTGTTCTTTGGGTCGACGAAGGTTATGTCCGCGTAGGGGTTGACCATCGCCGTCTGGCGGATGTACTCTATCATGCGGCTCATTATGCGGGGGTAGTCGCCCTCTATCTGCAGCTCCACGATGGTGCCGCGCCACCCCTTCTCGTTGGCGAGCATCGTGTGCCTGAGCACCTGGGGCTGGTTCTTCTGGATGTCCATCATCATCTCGAACTCGTGTATCTCCTCGCCGGTGCTCGAGGTGACGATGACTGGCTTGTGGGTGGTGATCTGGCCGTAGAGGATGGTCATCTTGCCGCCCATGCCGAAGGTCCCGCGGTTCTGCTTGAGCGTGTACTTGGAGCCGTAGAATACCTGGGCGAAGCAGGCGGGTATCTCCTCGGAGGGGACGCCGGTTCCGTTGTCCTGTATCCTGAGGAGGTAGACGGCTGTGCCGTTCTCGCCTCCGCTGCTGCTGCTCAGCTCGGTGAGGCGCACGTAGATCTCGGGGGGGATCTGGGCGGACTCGCAGGCGTCGAGGCTGTTCTCCAGTATCTCCCTGACGCCGACGTAGATGGCGCGGCTGGGGTTGCTGAAGCCCGCGATCTCCCTGTTCCGATAGAAGAAGTCGCTCGGGCTGACTGCCTGGTACTCCGTCTCCTGTGATTGGGTCATGTCACTCCTTCCTCTCGGACGCGGGCGGGGGCTGGTCGTACCAGATCTCGCCGCGGTCCTTCTTGAGCTGGCGGCGGTAGGCGAAGAGGTAGTTGTAGACGGTCTTGTGGAACTTGCCGCGTATGAGCATCATGACGGCCTCCGTCGCGGCGGGGAGGGACTCGATGTTGCCTATGAGGGCGACCGTGCTCCCGTAGACGCTCATCTGGGTCTCGGTCAGCTCCTCGATGAGGGTCCTGCTCTTACCCTCCTTGCCGATGATTCGGCCCTTCACCCTCTCCTGGGCGCTGTGGCTCGACCCCACGTGCTCCTCGAGGTCGATTATGGAGAGGTCGTAGTCCTCGTTGGCGAGCGTCAGGGCGCGTTCGGGGCTGAATCCCCTGCCGATCGCCTTGACCATGTTCGCGACGGTGAAGATGACGGAGACGTCGGGCTGGTCGGGGTTGAGGACGACCTCGACGTTCCCCGACCCGCTGTCTAT
>JAUYEB010000121.1 GCA_030691555.1 Candidatus Bathyarchaeota archaeon | reverse complement strand
TATCCGCCGTGCCAGCCGCCCTCGATCTTGAGCATCTTCATGCGGCCCGTGTAGCCGCGTGCGAGGCGCGTGCCGTACATGTTCGCCTCGGTCCCGCTGGCGCAGTAGCGCACCATCTCAGCGGAGGGGACGTTCTTCACGATGCGCTCCGCGAGCTCGATCTCCAGCTCGTGGCTGAAGCCGATGTGTGTGCCGTTCGGGAGCTGCTTCCTCACCGCGTCCATCACCCTCCTGGGGCTGTGGCCGAGGATCAGCGCCCCGTGGCCGACCCAGTAGTCCGTGTACTCGTTGCCGTCGACGTCCCTGAGCCTGACGCCCTGCGCCTCCTCGACGAAGAACGGGTAGGGGGGCAGCGCCCTTATCCCGTAGCTCACGCCCGAGGGCAGGACCCTGCACGCCCTCTCGTACAACTCTCTAGACCTTGGCGTCCTATCCGCGAAGCCGCTCATCCGGAACCCCAGCGTAGGGTATCGGGGCGACGCTTATTATATCCTTTAGCCGGGTCCGCCGCCTAGCAACGGTATAAATAGAATCATTCCGTATTGAAACCCGGTGAAAAAATGGCCATGGAGTCGAAGAAGGAGATGAAGGGATGGGTCCCGGAGGAGACCCTCCGCGAGATCGACAACACTATGGAGGAGTTCAAGAAGAACTTCCTCTCCCAGTGGCTGCCCATGAAGGGCAAGGCCATCCACAGCATGTTGAAGGGCCCCAGGATCGACCTAAACGACATGGGGGACCACTACGACGTCTTCGTCGAGGTCCCCGGCGTTCAGAAGGAGGCGGTACAGGTCCACATGACCAAGGGCGCCGTCGAGGTGTCCGCCGAGGTCGAGGAGGAGAGCGTGGACACTGAGAAGTGCATCATCCACGAGAGGAACCACGAGGGGGTCTACCGCAGCGTCACCTTCCCCGAGGAGATAATCCCTGAGGAGGCCGAGGCGACCGTCGCAAACGGGCTGCTGAAGATCGTGGTGCCGAAGAGGCACAAGCCCGAGGCGAAGCACAGGGTCGAGGTCAAGTGACCTCGCAAAACCGTCCCTGATTCTTACATGAAGGAGATCGGGGGGAGGGAGTCCTTCCCGGTGCGTACCTTTAGCTCCTGGAGCTCCCTCTTCTGCTGGTTGAGCGTCTCCCAGAACTCCCTCGGCATGCTCGGCTCGTCCCTGTAGAGCTGCTCCATGCGTGCGATCTTCTCCAGGTACTTTGTTATGCGTATGCTGAACTGCTGTATGTACTCCTCCTCCCTGTAGTCGCGTTTGAAGACGGTCTTGAAGAGCTGCTTGAGGTCTCTGTAGTGGGGGATGAGGCCGATGGGGGTCTTTATGGCGTCGTACTCGCCCTTCACCCTTCCCTCGGCCCAGAGCACCCAGATCTTCTTGTCGAGCTTCGTGTTGGTGTACTTGCCCTCGTGGCGCAGGAAGTAGTTGGTGGCGTAGACGCGCGGCTTGTGCCTGAGCTTCTTCCCGAACTTTATGTGGTTGGTGAGGTAGGTGGCGAGGGGGACGACGACGAAGTCCATGTTCGCCATCGGGTCCTGCCTCCTGACGCCCGTCTTGCCGATTATGGCGGTGGTCGTCTCAGACTCCAGCGTGGCGCCGAGGTAGACGCCGTGCTCCCAGCTCAGCGCCTCTGATATTGGGACGTTCGTGTCCGAGTCGCGGCCTCCGTAGAAGACGCCCTCGACGACGACGCCCACCGGGTCGTTGTACTTGGGGTCGACGTTCTCCAGCTCGCTGAGGCGCATCGTGTAGCGGGCGTTGCCGTGGGCGAAGGGTATCTCGTTCCCGTCCTTGTCCTTCTTCCCCTTGAACCACTCGCCGGAGAAGTTGGTGCCCTTCTCTGGGATGTCGTTCCTGCCCATCCCGAGCCAGTAGGGCACGCCGTCAGTGATCAGTATGTTGCTGAATATCAGCTCCCTCGGCGTCGTGAGGCTCTTGTAGATGAGGGGGTCGTCGACTGGGTTTACGTCCTGTATGATTCCGAAGATTCCCTGCTCTATGTTGACGCCGCGGCAGTAGCCCTCCTTATCCTCCTTGAGGTAGGCGATGTCGTCGCCGACTATGCTCTGCCCGGGGATCATGGCTGTGCTCGTCTTACCGCAGGCGCTCGGGTAGGCACCCGCGAAGTAGGTGACCCTGTCCTTCCCCGGGGGGTGGATGCCCATGAGGAGCATGTGCTCAGCGAGCCAGTCCTCGTGGTTCGCCTTGTATATCGCCAGCCTCAGTGCCAGCTTCTTGAGCCCCACGCTGTTGCCCGCGTACTGGTTGTTGACGGAGTAGACCTTGCCGTCGGTGACGTCGATGTAGATGCGGCGGCTGCCGTAGTTCTTGGTGACGTTCCTCTCGTCGAGCTCGCCCGCCGAGTGGAGGAAGGTGAAAAAGTCTTTTCCTCCGTTGAGCCTCCTGAACTGCTCGTAGCCCTGCCTATAGAGGAGGTCCTCGCTGTGGGAGACGTACGCGGAGTCGGTGACCTGCATGGCGCAGAGGCTGAACCTGCTCCTCGTCGGGCCGAGGCTGTAGAACTTGACGAGCATCTCCTTGCCCCTCATGCAGCCGTCCATGAGGCCGAGCATCTCCCTCAGCCCCTCATCCCGGTTGATCGTGTTGATGTTCTTGCTCAGCCTCATCCCGGGCGGGGTGAGTACCTTGGTGCTCCCCGTGTCCCGCGCGAGGTCGTAGTAGCCGTCGAAGTGGATCGCGTGCCCCTCCATCTTCAGCGGCGTCTCCTCCCCCTTGCTCAGGGCGAGCTCTCTGACGTAGGCGACGTCCTCGGGGGACTCGCCCAGAACCATAACCTTCCCCGGTTTACACAGCTTGACGAACCCGTCGAGCTGATCGACGACATGTTGATTGCCGAGGCCCTCAAGCCTCTCTTGGCTCGGCTTGTCCAGAACTTTGCTAAGGGAGCCCGGGATCATGACCCATCAAGAGTGGTTGGGCGCTCCACCGATAAGCGTAACGGTCGCGGCAACCCGGCCCGGGAATGCCGCGGCTGGGGTATAATATACAGTATCTGTAGACCGGAATATCTATCAAGGACCTGAGGCTTCTCAGACCAAACAACACCCCTAGGTGACTCTGCCCGTGGACCTGCCCGACATCGGCTTCGTGACTCAAGCCCGCGGATACCTCGCCAACGTGAGGATGCAGGACTGGGGCGGGTACGTGGGGATGGCGATCCTCGGCTACCTCCAGGGCGTCGGCGCGGTTACCCTGTCGTCGGGGCACCTCAACTTCATCCTCTACCTCGTGACCGTCGCCTGCTACCTCGGCTTCTCCTTCTCGGTGAACAACTGCTTCGACCACGAGGGGGATAGGCTGGGGGCGAAGGTCTCCCTGAACCCGGTCGCCTCGGGCAGGATAAGCATGGGGGGAGGGGTCGTCTTCTCCGTACTGCTCGCCCTCGTGGGCCTGACGGTCACCAGCCTCTGGTTCGGCGGTGGAGCCCTCACAATCTACGCCATAATGCTGCTCCTCAGCGGCGCCTACTCCGCCCCGCCCTTCAGGCTCAAGGCCGTCCCCGTGCTCGACATGGCCTCACACGGCCTGTTCTTCGGCTCCCTCATAGTCCTATACGGCGTCATCGTCACCAGGGGCTTCAACGCCTTCACCCTACCCATCCTGCTCAGCGTCTTCAACCTCTCCCTCATACTCGAGCTCCGGAACCAGCTCGACGACATAGAGGAGGACACCGCGACCAGCGTCGTCACCACGGCTGTCAGGATCGGCTACCCGCGGGCGCACAGCCTGTTCTACGGCCTGCTGGCGCTGCACATGGGGATACTCGTCTACATCCTGAACCTGCTGGGAAACACGGCGCTCACGGCCGGCGCCGTCGTCTTCTTCGTCGGGGCCGCGGCCTACTTCTTCATGAAGCCGGACAGAGGGCGCTTCCTCCTGCTCATGGAGAGGATCACCCCCCTCGTGTACACGGTATTCATGCTCAGCCTCCTGCTCTGACCGCCCTTAAACGAAGGGGAGAGTGCCTCGTCACTGGGTGATTGGCGCCTGCTCGGCCCCCGCCCGTCTGCCCCTCGGCAGGAGGTCGAAGAAGCCAACAACCGACATTATTATCGCCACGGCGACGACGATTATCATCGGGTCGAGGTAAAGCTCGGCCATGGGTTATCATCAGTTTAAAATGATATATAGGGTTTGGGAGGCGCCCAGCAACGGTTAAGCCTCGGCGCGCATCACATTCCCCGATACGCGTTGTCTGAGAACGGTATACTCTCCAGGTACTGGCTCTGGGAGCTCACGCGCCCCTCCTTCGAGGACTGGCTCGCCGGCGACCCCGCGCCGACGGTCATCATCGGAATCGGCGCCATAGAGCAGCACGCCGTCCACCTCCCCTTGGGGTGCGACAGCATAGGCGTCGCCAAGTTCATCCACGACGTGGCGGAGAAGACGAACAGCGTCTGCCTCCACCCCACTTGGGCGGGGTACAGCCCCCACCACATGGAGTTCGCGGGCACCGTCACGTACAGCCACGAGACCCTCCTCAACATCCTCCTCGACACCATCCGGAGCCTATCCTACCACGGCGTGAAGCGCTTCGTCCTCATCAACTACCACGGCGGCAACGAGAACATAATGAACCTCGCCGCCCAGATGGCGAAGCGCGAGTACCGCGTCATGGTCGCCACCCCCCACGGGCCGCGGAACACCGAGCTCGCCAAGAAGATACAGGAGAGGATGCAGAGGTACCTTGAGGTCCACAGCTGCGCACGCGAGACCAGCTACGCCCTCCACTACTTCCCCGAGCTCGTGGAGATGTGGCGCCTAGAGGGCTGGGAGAACCCCACACTCATCCCCGACTACCTACAGGAGTTCATGAACCCCGACCGCCCCGACTACGAGATAGTCAGCCAGATATTCAACGCGAGCATCGGCCCCGACACCCACGACATAACGAAGACGGGTCAGTACAGCATAAACGATCCACGCACTGCGACGGTGGAGGAGGGGGACGCCATGGCGGCGGAGTCGACCCAGTTCCTCGTCGACTTCATAAACACGTGGAAGAAGGTGCCCACCCCGCCCGCCTACCGCGACGATTGCGGCTGCGGCGACCCGAACTGCCACGAGGAGCACGGGGGCGACTGCGGATGCGGCGGAGAGGGGCCATGCCACGACCACGAGGACGCCGAGGAGGGGGACGACCACGGGCACCCTCATGCTTGAGGAGCTCACCTGGCCCCTCGTCGAGAAGGCGCTCAAGGACGGGTACAAGACCGTCCTCGTCCCCGTCGGCTCCATCGAGCAGCACGGCCACCACCTCCCACTCGCCACCGACTCCCTCATGGGCGAGGCCCTCGCGAAGCGCCTCGCGGAGAAGATGGGCAAGACCCTCGTCGCCCCGGTGATCCGCCCCGGGTGCAGCGTCCACCACATGGCCTTCCCCGGGAGCCTAGACGTCAGCCCC
>JAUYEB010000116.1 GCA_030691555.1 Candidatus Bathyarchaeota archaeon | reverse complement strand
AGACCCTCTTCATCTCCGACCCCGACAGGGCCGGCATAGACGTCGCCGAGATGCAGGCCGCCCGCTACGGCGCACCCGACTCACAGCTCGTCGACGACATACTCAACCACAGGGTCACCGGCTTCGACAGCTTCCTCGAGTTCTTCAGCACCCACCCCAACATCGTCAAGAGGCTACAGGCCCTAAACTCACCGTAGAAGCCCCGCCAGCTCCACCATGTCCGCCTCGAGCTCACCCAGCAGCTCCCTGTTGTAGATGGCTGCGGCGGGGTGGTAGAGGGGGAAGATTAGCACATCCCCCCACGGAGCCTTCATCGATACAGCCTTCCCGTGGACGTCCCCAATAACACCCCTCTCGATACCAAACCTCCCGAAGACGTAGTCTACGGAGCTGTTACCCATGGGGGCCACGACCCTCGGCTCGATTATCGCGAGCAGCCTCTCCAGGTGAACCGAGCAGGCCTCGACCTCCTCCCTCCTCGGCCTCCTGTTCCCCGGCGGCCTGCACATCATGACGTTGGAGATGAAGACGCCGCCGCGCGACAGCCCAGCCTTGGCCAAGATCTTATCCAGCAGCTTCCCCGCGGAGCCGACGAAGGGGCGCCCCGACTCGTCCTCCCTGCGCCCGGGGGCCTCGCCGACGAAGACCACGCGGGAGTCGAGGTCCCCCTCGCCAAGCACCCTGTTCTTCACAGTCTCGCAGAGGCTGCAGCGTGCGCAGGCCTCGACCTCCGACCCGAGCTCCTCGACGAGCCGCCTCTTCGCCTCGGTCAGATCGCGCCCCTCCTCTTGAGTCTCTCAACCGTCTCCTCGTCGTAGCCCAGCAGCTCCCTGAGCACATCCTCGGTGTCTCCCCCGAGCTCAGGTGCCGGCCCCCTGGGCTTTGGGTCGGTCTCCGACATCTTGACCGGGTTCCCCTGCAACCTGACCGTGCCGAGCCCCGGCTGCTCCACTTCGACGACCATCCCCCTCGCCTTCGAGATGTGGGGGTCCTCGGACGCCTCCTTCACGTCGTATATGGGGCAGGAAGGGACCCTGTTCGCGTTCAATAGCGCGACTATCTCGTCCTTGCCCAGGCCGCCGGTCCACCCCTCGATCACCACCCGGAGCGCGGCGTGGTTCTCCACCCTCACCTTGTTCGAGGAGAACCGCTCATCCACCCTAAGATGCTCCAGCCCCGCGGCCTCGAGGAACCTCCCCCAGATGGCGTCGTTCGCTATCCCGAGGACCACCCAGCCGTCCCTCGCCCTGAAGGTGTCGTAGGGGTAGATGAACTCGTACCTGTTACCTATCCTCCCCGGCACCTTGCCCTCGACGAAGAACTTCTGGGGGATGTTCTCCAGCGCCGCGTAGACCGAGTCGACGAGGGAGACGTCGACCAGTTGCCCCCTGCCCGTCCTCTCCCGGATGTTAAGCGCGGCCAGTATGCCGATCGTGCAGAAGAGGCTGCTCAGGATGTCACCGATCGCCGTCCCGCTCCTCGTCGGCGGCGAGTCCGGCCAGCCCGTCACGCTGAGCAGGCCACCCATCGCCTGGCCGATTATGTCGTAGCCCGGCCTGCTCCTGTAGGGACCCGTCTGGCCGAAACCCGAGATCGCCGCGTAGACGAGCCGGGGATTGACCTTCCTCAACTCCTCATAACCCAGCCCCAGCCTCTCCATGGTGCCGGGGCTGAAGTTCTCGATCAGGACGTCGCACTTTCGCACGAGCTCGAGGAATACCCTCTTACCCTCCTCGTCCTTGAGGTTGAGCGTCACGCCCCTCTTCCCGCGGTTCAGGTTCGTGAAGTAGAGGCTCTGCCCTTCCTTGAAGGGAGGGAACTCCCTGCTGTCGTCCCCGTGGCCGGGCACCTCGAGCTTTATAACGTCGGCGCCCATGTCCGCGAGCAGCATCCCGCAGAAGGGCCCCGCCAGGACTCGGCTCATGTCCAACACCTTCACGCCGAGCAGCGCGTTCGGGCTAGAACTCATGACCTCATTTCCGCCCTTATCACGTAAAAGGTTGACCACGCCCGCAGTGAACCTTTTATGTATCGCTACAGGACTCTGTAGTGATATACTTGAGTCGCCCCCCAAAGGGAATACGGATAATCAAGGACCCTGAAGTGGCCAAGCTCTTCGCCGACGAGACCCGCAGACGCATACTACACATGCTCAGGCACCAGGAGATGTCCGCGGCCGACCTAGCCAAGGCGATGAGCAAGAACTTCTCCAGCATACAGCACCACGTCAACCTCCTCATAGGGGCGGGGCTCGTCGAGCAGGTCAGGGAGGAGAAGGTGAGGAACATGGTCCAGCCCTACTACAGGGCGACGGCCCACTCCTACCTCATCTCCTACTCTCTCACCGAGAGCCTGGAGAAGGACGACGGGTACGCCCAGTGGCGTGGGGGCGTGCTCCAGAGCATGTTCGAGGGGCTCGAGACATTCGGCATCAAGGTACCTGAGGAGCGGCGCGGGAGGGTCCTGGAGCTGATGGACTCATGCGTCGACATGGAGCGCAGGGCCTTCGAGGAGGCGGTCGAGCAGCAGAGCGACCCCGCCAAGCTCGAACGACAGGTGGAGAGGCCGCTCCTGCAGCTAATCACCCACCTCAAACTCGCTGGGAACGCCCAACACGCGTCCGCGATACAGGAACTCAACAAGCTCATAGGCCCATAGGAGTGAAGACGAGTGGCAGGAGAATCTCAGACGACCAAGCCCGAGAAGAAGGGTGACTTCAGCCGGATGATGGGCTACGTTGCCAGCTACTGGCAGTTCAAGGTCGTCATCGTACTGATCATCGTCTCCACGATCCTCGACGTCCTCACGCCAAGCATCATCGGGGACGTGATCGACCTCATATCCGCGATCTCGTCGGGGCAGACCCCCACCCTGGGAGGATACGGCATCGCCGGGCTGCTATTCATCCCGCTGGCCAACTGGGTGTCGAGCGTCTTCGGATACAGCGACAACTACTCAATACTGGGTGTGTTCATAGCGAGCCTCATCCTCATCTCCGCCGGGGTCGCCGTCCTCAACTACATTGTGAGGTACGGCACCGCGTGGTTCAGCCAGAAGGCCTCCTTCGAGATGAGGAGCGACATGTACAACAGCCTGCTCGAACAGTCCTTCAGCTTCTACGACAAGCAGAGGACCGGCCAGTTGATGGCACGCGCGACGGGGGACGTCGACCAGATTCAGAGGTGGTATGACTTCGGGATGAGGATGTTCGTCTCCACGGCTCTGCTCGTGGGCTTGGTGATCTGGACGCTCTTCAGCACGAACGTCCAGTTGACGCTTCTGACCATCGTGACGCTCCCGTTCATCTTCGTGACGATGCTCTACTTCGGGCGGAAGACCTTCCCGATCACGCAGACCATGCGCCAGCAGTACGGCGACATCACGAGCGTCTTCCAGGAGAACCTCATGGGGATCAAGGTCGTCAGGGGCTTCGCCCAGGAGGGCCAGGAGGAGGAGAAGCTCCAGAGCGAGCTGACCAAGTACTTCAACTCTCACATCCTCACGGCGAAGTATCGGGCCTTCTATCTCCCGTTGGCCACGCTGATATCAAGTATTGGGTTCGTCATCATTCTCTGGTACGGCGGGAACCAGGTGGTTGCGGGCACACTCAGCCTCGGGAGCCTGATCGCCTTCTACTTCTACGTCATGCGCATCGCCCAGCCCGTCAGGATGCTCGGGCCCATGGCGAACCTATTGCTCAGGGCAAACGCCGCGTCGAGCCGCGTCTTCGAGGTCATCGACGCCGAGGTCTCGGTACATGACAAGCCCGACGCAAAAGAGATTGTGAAACTCGAGGGGCATGTCGAGTTCGACCACGTGGGCTTCGGATACGACGAGAAGAACATGGTGCTACGCGACATAAACCTCGACATCAAGCCGGGGTCCACCGTCGCCATCCTCGGCGCAACGGGTAGCGGGAAGAGCAGCATAATCAACCTCATACCGAGGTTCTACGACGTCACATCGGGATCCATCAAGATCGACGGGGTCGACATCCGGGACTACAAGATAAAGTCCCTCAGGGAACACATCGGGATCGTCCGACAGGACCCGTTCATATTCAGCACCACATTCAGGGAGAACATCGCCTACGGCGTCGAGAACGCCAAGATGCCGGACATCGAGGTCGCCGCGAAGCAGGCGAAGATCCACGACTACATAGCCTCGACCCCAAAGGGCTACAACACCGAGATAGGCGAACGCGGCGTCACCGTGTCCGGGGGGCAGAAGCAGCGCATAGCCATCGCCCGCGCCCTACTCAAAAACCCCAAGATACTGATCCTCGACGACTCGACCAGCAGCGTCGACACCCAGACGGAGCACGAGATCCAGCAGGCCCTCGACGAGCTGCTGGAGAACAGGACGACATTCATTATCACGCAGAGGCTGAGCTCGATAAAGAAGGCTGACTACATCGTCGTCCTCGACAACGGCGAGGTCTACGAGGAGGGCACGCACGAGCAGCTGATCAGCCGGGACGGCATCTACAGGAAGCTGTACGATACCCAGGTCTCCGGGAAGTGGGAGGGCGTCTAAGTTGGGTATGCATGGTCCTGGGGGCGGAGGCGGCCACTTCCACGGCTTCCAAGCCGACGAAGACGACGAGAAGATCAGACAGGTCCCAGACTCGATCCTTGCGCTGAGAATGCTGAGGTATACCCTGCGCTACAAGAAGCGCGCTGCCCTGATGTTCGGGGCAGTCATGCTGACGACCGGTTTAAACCTGCTCCCTCCACTGCTCTATGGCTACGCATTAGATCAGATCCAGGGCTTAGACACGACCGGCCTCACAATCATAGCCGTTGGTTATTTGGGAGTCATCCTGGCAACGTACGCAGCGTCGTATGCCCAGAACTACCTCCTAGAGTGGCTCTTCGGGCGAATGGAGTACGACATGCGCGAGGACATCTTCGAGCACATCCAGAAGCTATCGCTGCGCTACTTCGCGGACAAGGAGGTTGGCAGCATCGTGAGCCGCGCGACCAACGACATAGACAAGATCTCCGAGCTCATATCGTCGGGCCTGATCACGGTGGTCGCGGACCTGCTGACCCTGATCGGCATCGTGATCATAATGTTCTCCATAAACGTGAGGCTCAGCCTCGTCAGCTTCGCCATGATCCCTATCATGGTGGTCTGGATGTTCGTCTGGGGGAAACGCGTGCGCACCGTCTACAGGGAGACACGAAGATCCATCGCCAGCGTGTCGGCCCAGATGGAGGAGTCCGTCAGCGGCATAAAGGAGATCCAGAGCTTCAGCAAGGAGAGCGAGACGAGGAAGGAGTTCAAGCAGGTCAACGAGACGAACATGGCCGCAAATGTCGAGGCGGGCCGCGTGATGTCCGTCTTCTACCCTACCGTCAACTTCTTCACCGCTGTGGACCAGGCGCTGGTCCTCTGGTTCGGGGGCGCCGACGTCATACAGGGCATAGTCACCGTGGGCACGCTCTTCATCTTCATGACCTACATAACGAGATTCTTCCAGCCGATACAGGACCTGAGCAACTTCTGGAACAGCGTCCAGTCCGCCCTAGCTGCCTCGGAGCGCGTCTTCGCGATAATAGACTCGCCCATCGAGATCGTTGACGATCCTAACGCAGATGAACTTGGGACGATACAGGGCAGAATAGTCTTCGAACACATGACCTTCGGATACGAAAGGGATCACCCGATACTCGTCGACATCGACCTCGACATCAAGCCGAACACGACCGTGGCCCTCGTCGGCCCCACGGGCGTCGGCAAGACGACCATGGCGAACCTCCTCTACAGGTTCTACGACCCGACGGAGGGGAGGATCACGGTCGACGGGCACGACCTCAGGAAGGTCAAGGTGGAGTCGCTCAGGAGGCAGATGGGCGTTGTCCTCCAGGACCCATTCCTCTTCAGCGGGACGATTATGAACAACATCAGGTACAGCCGGCCGAGTGCCACGGACGACGAGGTCGTCACCGTATCGAAGGCGATAGGCGCCCACGACTTCATAATGCGCCTCCCCGAGGGCTACCAGACCGAGGTGAAGGAGCGGGGGGGAAGGCTGAGCGTCGGCCAGAGGCAACTCGTCTCCCTGGCCCGGGCTCTCCTCGCCAACCCCCGCATACTGATAATGGACGAGGCGACCAGCAGCATCGACGCCTACACCGAGCTCATAATCCAGAAGGCCATGAACAACCTGCTCAAAAACCGGACCGCCATAGTGATAGCCCACCGACTCTCGACCGTCCGCAACGCCGACCAGATCATCGTCATCGAAGGTGGTCGAATCGCCGAGAAGGGGACTCACGAGGAGCTGCTGAAGAATGGGGGTTTATACAAGAAGCTATACGAGATGCAGTTCAAGGCCGAGCCAGACGAGACCCCCGAGACAAACCCGAATCCGCCGCCAATTTAATTGACAAAACATTTCAGCGCCGACCTGTTTTTTAATTCATGGATCACAGCAAGCCCCACCCCGCATTCAAGGTATGGCTGGAGACCGACGACGGCTACGTATTCGGGCCCGGTGTGTACAGCCTTTTAAAAAAGGTGACGGAGACCGGCACCTTGAAGGAGGCGGCGTCGGACCTCGGCATGAGTTACAGATACGCCTGGGGTTTGGTCAGAAAAGCCGAGGAAAAACTGGGTGAGCCCCTCATAATCGCCCATAAGGGCGGAAGGTCAGGAGGTGGAGGGGCGACCCTAACGGAGCGTGGTAAACAATTCATTGAAGAGTTCCAACAACTCCGAGAACAGATGGCTCAGGCGAGCGAGCCGCTCGATGATAGGAGTCTAGCCGGAACCGTCAAAGACGTAAGGACCGGGGGAGACGGCTATGAGCTTGTACTTAACGTCCACGAGAGCGACAAGTTACAATTAAAGAAGGGGGACCTCGTGAAGATAATCAAGACGAAGTAGCCAATTTTATCGGTTTATTTGCCGCTCTCCAGTATCTCTATGTATTTATCATACCTTTTTTTCAGTGAGAGGCCCTCATCGGTCATCTTGTAGAAGCATTTCCCGCTAACGTCCTCGTCTTCTCTGATTACGAAGTTCATTTCACATAGGTCGTTGAGGTGGTGGTACACGTTGCCGATGTCGTTGTCCCCGAGGTAGATGTGGAATCGCTCCTTCATCGTTTTCCAAATATCGTACCCGTATGATTCTCCGCTGTTGTCGCCGTTGTGGCATATTATCGCCATAATTTTCATCTTCGTGGCGCCGCATGTGCCCACCGGTTTAGGCATAGTTATCCACGAAATGCTTATAAGCAACGCCGGTATATATAACTTACGTATATGTAAAATATACTCTTCTCAGGACTAACGATCCAGAGGAGAAGTGGTGAGAAAGAATGAAGAAAGTAGAAGACCTCCGGAAGTGCCCGAAGTGCGGTGGCACGAACATCATCAGCGACCCCGAGAACGGTGAGCGCGTCTGTAGCGAGTGTGGGCTCGTCATCGAGGAGTCGCCGATGGATACGGGTCCCGAGTGGAGAGCGTTCACGATAGACGAGAAGAACTCCAGGAGCAGAACGGGTCTCGGCATGTCGCTTACACTATACGATAAGGGCCTCTCGACCGTCTTCAACGGCGACCGTGACGCGTCGGGGCGGAGACTGAACAGCGAGGCGAGGCTCAAGATGGACCGCCTCAGGCGCTACGACAATCGCAGCAAGTTCGACGAGACCTGGAGACGCAACCTAAGCGTCGCCATGGCTGAGCTCGATAGGATGTCGGTGCTCCTCCACGTGCCAAGCAACGTAAAGGAGCAGGCCGCGCACATATACAGGAAGGCGCTGAAGGCCGACCTAATCCGAGGCAGAAGTATAGATGCCTTCGTGGCGGCTTCGCTCTACGCCGCGTGTCGAGCGGCCGAGGTCCCACGCCCAATAAAGAAGGTCTCGGAGGCGAGCACAAGAGACCACTCAGAGGTCGCCAGAACATACAGGCTCATAATCAGGGAGCTGAAGCTCAGGATGCCCGTAGACGGGCCAGTTAAGTTCGTCGCGAGCATCGCGGCGAAGCTCAAGCTCAGACGCGACACGGAGCAGATGGCGATCAACATACTCCAATTAGCGAAGATAAGGCAGGCACTCACCGGGAAAGACCCTCGGGGACTTGCAGCGGCTGCGCTCTACAAGGCGTGCCTCGAGAACGACGACAGGAGAATCCAGAAGGAGGTCGCTCTCGCGGCAGGGACGACGGAGGTAACCCTGAGAAACAGGCTCCGTGGACTCGAGACGTCGATTACGCCTTCGAGCGTAGAGACTCCGTTTATAGAGACGTCGGTCTCTCAACCGATCACGGTTTGACCTCTGGTAACCTTTTTTAATCCCTCCTCTTCTTTCAGCTTCGATATTCGTCATGGCTGATGGGAAGAAGCGAGGGAAGGTCACCATCGAGGAGGCGTTCAGGAGGATACGGCCCCTATTCATAATGATGATGTTGTTCCCCCTCTTTGGCCTAATCGCCGCCATGGTTCTCCTCTACGTGCTCGATGTGAAGGACCTCCTTCTGATGGAGGGGCTTGTTCTCTTCGCCATGATCATCTACATTGTGACAACCTACTTAGTTGCTATGAAGATGGGGCAGATCGGGAAGCGGGCAAGACCGGTAGAACCCGAGAAGACGTCGTAGTTCCCGGGTCGGTAAATAGCAGAGCATATATGCGCCCTAAAGTTTTTAATGGGAAGAACCGCATTAAGGTGAGTCGCCTTGATGAAAAAAGTCACGATCATCACCTTCCCCGAGTACGAGAGCCTGGTTCTCGACTCCCTCGGCGCGGCGGGTGTGACCCAGCTCAAGGAGGTCACGGGCCCCGACTTCGACGAGTATCGGAAGGAGGCCACCGGGCCCGACTATAAGGCACTTTTCGGCGAGGTTGAACCCCGCTACAAGGAACTCCAGAGACTCATCGGCTTCCCGATCGACCGCACCACGCCGAGCCTCGACGTTCTCCGGGACTACGCGAGGAACCCCGAGGCCAAGACAAAGGCGACCGTGCAGCAGCTCGACAGGGTACTGGCCCAGCTGAAAGGCGCAAAAGAGGCCCAGTCCAGCGAGACGGAGCGGATCACGAAGGAACTCGATGAGAAGGTGAGCAAGGGCAGCGCCATCTATCACGAGAAGAAACGAAACCTGATCGAGCAGCACGCCCGCTGGAAGGCGAAGATCGAGCTTCTCAAGGCGCTAGGTAGTGACGACCTAAAGGGCAGCCTAGGATACGGCGTGTTAAACACGGAGTTCCTCAAGCGCCTGGAGCAGCACCTGGCGAAGCAACCCGAGGTAAAGATCAAGGCGACCGCAATCTCTCCCTCAGACAGCTTCGTTATAGTCACCGGCCCGCAGGAGCTCGAGAAGTGGGCGCACGATCTCTTCCTAGTCTTCGAGGTCGCCGAAATATCGACCATCCTAGGCGCTGACGCGAAAACAGTCGTCGACCCCACGAAGAGGGGGAAGGAGCTCGATAAGCTCCAGAAGGAGATGGCTGCGTGGGTGGAGGGCATACCCGCTAAGGGCGCGTCCTTCGAGGAGAAGATCGCCGCAATCGAGAACGAGCACCAGGAGGTACTCATACTCCTCGAGCAGGAGAAGGCCGAGAAGCTCAAGGCATCAGCCCAGCAGTGGAGCGAACGAGCCACTAAGGTCGAAGCCGACGTGAAGGAGAAGGAGATGAAGGCACTGAGCGAGATAGCCTTCAACTACAACCTGCTCCGCCTCGGCGCCGACAGCCGCGCCCCCGTGATGAGGACGAAGGTCTTCAGCATACTTCAGGGTTGGACCCCGGCGGAGAACATAGCGGAGTTCAGGGCCGCCCTGGGGGAGGTCGAGGCGAAGATCGGGGAGAAGATAATCGCCGACGTCGAGGACATCGAGCGCGGCACGAAGGGAGTACCGACTCCGGTGCCGAACATGAAGCCGAGCATACTTCTCCCGACGTGGAAGCTTACCACCCTGCGCGGCTGGCCCACGAACACCGAGCTGAACCCCGCGTACATCAGCGTCATCGTCTTCGCGTTCCAGTTCGGCCTGATGTACGGAGACGTCGGTCAGGGGCTCGTCATCCTCATACTCGGCCTTGTGTTCGCGAAGAAGTTCAAGCGTGGGATGCTGAAGTACCTCGGCGGCCTGTTCATCCCGATGGGGATCGCTGCAACCATCTTCGGTTTCCTCTATGGCTCGATCTTCCTCAACGAGACCTTCCTCGAGCAATTTTATCACCCGATTATGCCTAACCCGATCCACCAGACGACGAAGTTGCTCCTTCTCGTCTTCGAGATCGCGGCCATCGAGATCATATTCGGCCTCTGCATAGGTGCCTACAACCAGATCAAGAAGGGTAATCCGGTCGGCGCCCTCGGTGAGCACGGCCTCGGCATGATCCTGTACGTCGGCGGCCTCTACATGACCGCCATGTACTTCATCTCCATCGACATGAACTTCATGCAGGCGCTCACCTACCCGGGCTTCTACGTGATGATCCTCGGCATGCTCTTGAGCTTCGCGGAGCCCATTATTCATAGCATACAGCACGGTCACGGAGTGGGGATGGAGAGCATCGGCGAGGGCGTCGGCGGGCTGCTGATGACCTTCGTCGAGGGGCTGGCCAACCTCTTCAGCTTCCTGCGTATCGCCGCGTTCGCGTTGGCACACGCGAGCCTAGCGATCGCGGCCGAGGCGCTGAGTGAAGCCATTGTGCTTCCGATCCCGATCCCCATCGGCCTCGTGATCATGAACGTCGTGGCGCTAAGCTTCGAGCTCATATCCAGCACGGTGCAGAGCCTGAGGCTGCTCTACTACGAGTTCATGGGCAAGTTCTTTGACGGGCAGGGGGTCCCGTTCAAGCCGTTCAAGCTGCCGGTGGAGAGGCGCGTCTCCAAGTGACCCCCCGTCTAGAAAAAGGTTATAAACGAAACTGATGAGCTATAGGAGAAAAAGGTGGAATATCGAATGATCTACTCTGAGACTGCCCACCGAATGATGGAGGGGAAGCCTTGAGTACGGTTGATTTTCTTCCCGCGGCCATAGTCGTCGGCGCTAGCATCGTCGGCGCGGCATACATGATGTCCCAGGGAGCGATCGTTGGGGCGTCCGCGGAGGTCGAGAAGAAGAGCACCGTCTGGGGCGCCGCCCTGAACGCGTTCGGTGGCTTTATGATCGTAATGAGCATCCTCTTTACGATCATCATATTGGCTGGAGGTGAAACTGGAGTGATACCTGAGACTGCATGGCCCCTCCTGACCGGAGCGATGACGATGATCGGAGCCGGCTTCGCCGCCGCACTCTGTATCATGGTCGCCGCTAAGGCAGGTTCCGAGATGCTGAGCGAGAAACCTGAGCTATCAATCTGGGCTCTGCTCTTCATCGCTCTCGGTGAGGGTCTCGCCATCTACGGTCTGATCGTCACCATCTTAATGGTGAACAAGTAGCCGTAGGGCGGGCCACCCCGACCCACTTCCTTCTCTTCTTAAAAATTCTCCGAAAACGAAAGGCGCCGACCGGCTGGATGCATCATCCGTGTTAATCATGATGGGAAACCCTTTTAATATTAACACCAATGTTTATCCCAAGGGCTTTTAGCCCGATCGTGGAAGGGTAAACGCATGAAGTTCAAGGCCTTCGTCTACGTCACCCTGAAGGCGGGTTACAGCGACCCTGAGGGGGAGACGACTGCCCACGCCCTCAGGGGGCTGGGCTACTCGGTTGATGATGTCCGGTCGAGCAAGGCGTACGAGGTGTTGTTCGACGCCGGCGACCGGGCGAAGGCGGAGAGGCTGCTCGACGAGATGTGCAGGCGGCTGCTCACTAACCCGACAAAGGACGACTACCGCTTCGAGATAAGTGAGCTGAGATGAGCCGCATCACCCGGAGCCCGCAGCCCTTCGAGCACTTCGAGGTCGACCTCCTGAACGCCGGAGACGGGGAGCTTAAGGAGATAGGGAAGACCCTCGGGCTCGGCCTGAGCCCGGAGGAGCTCCGCTACGTAAGGGACCACTACCTCGTACGCGAGAGGAGGGCGACGGACGTCGAGCTCCAGACATACGACCAGACGTTCAGCGAGCACTGCAGCCACAAGACCTTCAGGGGTTTCGTCGAGACGCCAGGGGGGAGGGTCGATGGGCTGCTGAAGACCTACATCAGGCGGGTCATCGAGGAGCTGAAGCCGTCGTGGTGTTTCAGCGTCTTCGAGGACAACGCGGGGATAGTCGACCTCGAGGGGGACTACAAGGTGGCGATAAAGGTGGAGACCCACAATCACCCGTCGGCCATCGAGCCGTTCGGCGGTGCCGCGACGGGGCTGGGCGGGGTCATTAGGGACATCCTCGGCGTCTGGGCGGACCCCATTGCCTGCACCGATGTGCTGTGCTTCGGCCCCCTGAACTACCCGTGGGAGAGGCTGCCCGAGGGCGTGAAGCACCCGACGTACCTTTTCAACGGCGTCGTCGACGGCATAGGCAGCTACGGCAACAGCATAGGCATCCCGACGGTTAACGGGGCGACCATCTTCGCAGACGAGTACACGGGCAACGTCGTCGTCTACGCGGGCTGCATCGGTGTCCTCAGGAAGGACCAGTACCTACGCCGTGCCAAGGCGGGCGACTACTGCGTCTTGGCCGGTGGGAGGACAGGCCTCGACGGCATCCACGGCGTCACGTTCGCCTCGGCGGAGCTGACGAAGGAATCCGAGCAGGTCTCCCGCCCCGCCGTCCAGATAGCCAACCCCATCGAGGAGGAGAAGCTCAAGCGCGCCATCCAGCAGATCAGCGAGCTGAGGCTCGGCTCCGCCATCACGGACATCGGCGGGGGCGGCCTGAGCTGCGGCGTGTGCGAGACCGCCGACAGGTACGACCTCGGCGTCGGCGTCGACCTCGACAAGATTCCGCTCAAGGCCTCGAAGATGGCGCCCTGGGAGATCTGGATCTCGGAGAGCCAGGAGAGGATGCTCCTAGTCGTGCCCCCTGAGAACCTGGATCGTGTCCTCAGGATATTTAGGGACGAGCAGACGGAGGCGAACGCCATCGGCAGGTACAACGGCTCCGGGCTCGCCAGGCTCACATACAGGGGCGTCAGGGTCGCGGAGATCGACCTCAAGTCACTCTTCAACCCGCCGAAGACCACGCGGAGGGCCGAGTGGACCGACCCGAAGCTCGAAGAACCAACCTTTACCAAGCCGAAGGACCTCGGCGCCGTCCTCCTCAAGCTCCTGGCCTCCTACAACATCGCGAGCAAGGAGAAGGTCGTGCGCCGGTACGACCAGGAGGTGAAGGGGCAGACAGTCGTTAAGCCGATGCAGGGCTGGAACGCGGGCCCGAGCGACGGCGCTGTGCTCAAGCCCCTCGTCGACTCGATGGTCGGCGTCTCCGTCTCCTCCGGCATCAACCCACGCTACGGAAAGATAAGCCCCTACTGGATGGCGGCGAGCGTCATCGACGAGGCGATAAGGAACAACGTCGCCGTCGGGGGGCGGAGGATAGCCCTCCTCGACAACTTCACCTGGGGGAGCCCCGAGTACGTGGACAGGATCGGCAGCCTCGTCGAGGCGTGCAGGGCCTGCTACGACTTCGGCGTCGCGTACGGGACGCCGTTCATCTCGGGGAAGGACAGCCTCTACAACGAGTCGCCGCTGGGCCCCGTCGTGCCGACGCTGCTGATAACGGCGCTGGGCATCGTCCCGAGCGTCGAGGGAGCCGTCACGATGGACCTGAAGGAGGCCGGCAACAGGCTCTACATAGTCGGGGAGACGGCGGCCGAGCTGGGAGGCTCGGAGTACTACCACCTGATGGGTCACCTTGGCGCGTCGGTGCCCAAGCTTGATGCCAAGAAGACATCAGCCGCCTACAAGCGGTTGACTGCAGCCATCGACGCCGGGTACGTCAGGAGCTGCCACGACCCCTCTGAGGGCGGCCTAGCAGTGTCACTCGCCGAGACGGCCTTCACGGGTGGTCTCGGGCTCGACGTCGACCTCGATAAGGTACCCGTCATCGGCAAGATGCGAGACGACCACCTGCTCTTCAGCGAGTCGAACGGGCGCCTCCTCGTCGAGGTATCGGAGAAAAACGCTAACGCGTTCGAGAAGCTCATGAAGGGCTCGACCGTTGCCCGGATAGGCTCGGTCGTGAAGGAACCGAGACTAAGGGTAGTGAGGAAGGGAAAGGCAGTGATCGACTTGGCTAACGAGGAGACGATTAGGGCGTGGAAGACGCCTCTGGAGGCCCAGCGATGAGGCGCGAGGACATCCGGGTCCTGCTGATGCGGGCGCCCGGGACGAACTGCGACCTCGAGACTGTGCGCGCCTTCAGGGGCCTCGGCGTCCAGGCCGAGCTGCGCCACACGCAGGACGTCTTCAGGACTAAGAACCTGCTCGACTACAACGTGCTCGTCTTCCCGGGCGGCTTCAGCTACGGGGACTACGTGCGGAGCGGCGCCATCTGGGCGAAGGAGTGCGAGTACAGGATCGGGCCGGAGTTGGAGAGGTTCGTGGACGAGGGGCGGCCCGTGTTGGGGGTCTGCAACGGGTTCCAGCTTCTCGTGGAGCTGGGGTTCCTCCCCGCCTTCGAGGGGAAGTCGAAGTACCCGCAGGCGGCTCTGGCGAACAGCAGCCACGGCTACCAGAACCGGTGGATAAGGATGAGGTACGTGGGGCGGGGGAACTGCGGGATGATGGGTTACCTCGACCCGGGCCACGTGATAGCGTGCCCCGTCGCCCACGGCGAGGGGCGCTTCGTCTTCCCCAAGGAGGGGGAGGAGGAGATGCTCCGCAGCCTCTACGACAGGGACATGCTGGTTTGGCGCTACGTGGGGGCGGACGGCGGCTTCGCGGAGGGGGGCTGGCCCGAGAACCCGAACGGCGCCTTCCACGACATCGCGGGGATATGCAACCCGGAGGGGACGGTGTTAGGGCTGATGCCCCACCCGGAGAGGGCTTACGACGGGTGGCTTATGCCGGAGTGGACGAGGACGGGGCTCAGCCGCTACGGGGACGGGCGACCATTCTACGAGAGCATCGTCAGGTACACGGAGAGGCGCTTCTAGTCTCCCCAACTTGCGCCACCATAGATAAGAGAAAAAAAATTTTTTGAATTTACGCCTTTATCCTCGTTCTAATTGTATTATCTTTTCAGGTCGTCCCTGGTGAGGATTTCAGCCTTCTCAGCTGGGGTGAGTTCTACGCTTCCCCTGAGAGAATCTAAAACCGTGGCGGCGTCTCCTCCCTCGATTAGCCTCTCGAAGAGGTCGCTGAAGCTCTCGCCCTCCCTCTTCCTCTTGACGAGTCTCTTGTAGACCTCTTCTTTGATGGTGATGGTCTTCCGCATGGCTCCCTGTTTATATCTGCACAAAAAGCAAAACGGCTGCGTCACTAGAAACGTCTCAGGGCCTGTCAGGAAGTTTAACCACTAGCCCTCTTTCGCCTGTATTCGTTGAGTTTCTCTTTGAGCGCCTTGTCCGAGAGTGCGAGTATCTCGATGGCCAGCAGGGCGGCGTTCTTCGCGGCGTCTATGCCGACGGTTGCGACGGGGACGCCGGTGGGCATCTGGACGATGCTGAGGAGGGCGTCGACGCCGCCGAGCTTGACATCCTTCGGGACGCCGATGACGGGCTTGATGGTCTGGGCGGCGACGGCGCCGGGTAGGGCCGCGGCGAGGCCGGCGACGCAGATGAAGACCTGCGCGTCGGTGCCCTCGACGTACTGCGCGAGCGCCTTCGGGTTCCTGTGGGCGGAGAGGGTCCTCTGCTCGTGCTCCACGCCGAACTCCTTGAGGACGGAGGCGGCGGCGTCGCTCAGCTCCTTGTCCGAGTCGCTCCCGACGATGATGGCAACCTTCGACATGGGGTAGAATCTGGGCGTTCAGCTTATGAAAGTAGCCCCGCTACGGGTAGGTGTTATATCCGCTGGGCCTGTACCAATTCGTCCAAGCGGGTCCCCTGTTTGCCTCGCCTCCCGGAGTTCCTACGCGGCAACGTCCTCGTGATGACCGTCTGCGAGTGCATCTGGAGGTCGACGGTAGACATAATCTGGCCCTTCCTGAGCCTCTACGTGCTTGAGCTCGGGGGGAGTTA